>JAKFXK010000008.1 GCA_021731445.1 Nevskiaceae bacterium
CTCCCACTCCGTCCCCATCTCCGGCATTTGGCCTCAACGAAAAACCGGTGCTGGCCGGCCTCAATTTTCCGGCTAACAGTGTTGCGACCGGAGATATCCGCTTCGTCAAGGCATTTCCCAATCTCAGCTTCAGCTCCCCGCTATGGTTCGGGCAGGCGCCAGGGGACAACAGTCGCGCCTACGTCGCCGAGCAGGGCGGCCGGGTGTGGGTGTTTGACTTCAACGGTGCGGCGACTACGAAATCACTGTTTCTGGATCTCACCGACCGCACACGGGCCAACGGCGAACAGGGGCTCTTGGGTCTTGCGTTTCCTCCCGACTTCGCCAGCAACAAGCAGGTGTTCGTCTACTACTCGAAGAACGCGAACCCCTCCACCGACACCGGCAACGCGGTGGTCGCGCGTTTCGCAGTGAGTGCTGATGGCCTCACCGCCAACCGTGCCAATGGCGTGAACCTTCTCAACGAACCCGACCCCTTCAACAACCACAATGGCGGATCATTGCTGTTCGGGCCCGATGGTCAGCTTTACGTTGCCATCGGGGATGGAGGCAGCGGCGGCGACCCGCAAAACAATGGCCAGCGGTTGGTGAACGTGCTGGGCAAGATCCTGCGCATCCGCACCGACGGCACGATCCCGGCGGATAACCCCTTCGTCGGCACGAGCGGCGCACGCGGCGAGATCTGGGCCTATGGCCTGCGCAACCCCTACCGGATCAGTTTCGACCGCGCCACCGGTCAGCTCTGGGCCGGGGACGTGGGGCAGAACCGGTATGAGGAGATCGACGTCATCACCAAGGGTGGCAATTACGGCTGGAACGTGCGCGAAGGCTTGCATGGCTATCCCAACGCCAACACCACCCCGCCGTCTGGCAACAACTTCATAGATCCGATCTTTGAGTACAACCACGACCTCGGCTGCTCGATCACTGGCGGCGTGGTCTACCGTGGCGGGGCGCTGCCACAGCTGGCTGGGCAATACCTTTATGGCGACTTCTGCGCCGGCACGGTCTGGGCGCTGCGGCACGACAATGGCCAGCGGGCGCTGGGCAACGTCAGCCTCGGCAGCGTACCCAATCCCTCCGGTTTCGGCGAGGACAACGCTGGCGAGGTCTACATCACTGCGTACGATGGCTCGGTCTACCGGGTCGAGGCGAATCCGGGCGGTGCCAGCGCTGGAGCGTTCCCGCAGAAGCTGTCGCAGACGGGGCTATTCACAGACACCGCTGCGCTCAAGCCCAATGCCGGCCTGATCGAGTACGAACTCAATGCTCCATTCTGGAGCGATGGCAGCCGCAAGCGCCGCTGGTTTGGCATCCCGCGTGATACCACGGTGGCCTTCTCGGCCAGCGAGAAATACGAGCTGCCGGTCGGCTCGGCGACAGTCAAACATTTCGAAATCACGCGCGCCGATGGCAGCACGCGCCGTCTCGAAACTCGCGTGTTCCTGCGCTACGCCGACGGCTGGCAGGGCTATACCTACAAATGGAATACCGCCGGCAGCGATGCCGATCTGCTCACGGACGCCCAGACCGAAGCCATCGCCGTGCGCGCCGACGACGGCAGTACCCGCACCCAGGACTACGAGTTTCCCAGTCGCGCGGCCTGCCTCAACTGCCACACACAGGCGGCGGGTGTGCCGCTGGGGGTGCGCACCGCACAGCTCAACCGCAACAAGATCTTCGGCGAGGTCACCGACAACCAGTTGCGCGCCTACAACAATGTGCGCCTGTTCGACCGCGACATCGGCAGTGCCACGCAGTACGCGGTGCAGGTCAATCCTGCTGACGCCAATGCCGCACTCGCTCTGCGGGCGCGCTCGTATCTGGATGTGAACTGCTCGCAGTGCCATCAGCCCGACGGGCCGACCGGCACCGACATGGACCTGCGCATGACCACCGCCATCGGCAGCACCCGTACGGTGGGCGTGGCCGCCAGTGGCGGCGATCTCGGTATCGCCGGTGCGCAGCGCATCCGCGCCGGCAACAAGGCGCAGAGCCTTGTGTGGGAGCGCATGAGAAGGCTGGACAGCAACCGCATGCCGCCCATCGCCAGTCATGTGGTCGATGACGCCGGCGTGGCGCTGATCGGCCAGTGGATCGACGCCGGGGCGAACTGATGGCCGAGTGGAACCTGCACCCGCAACTTGTCACGGACACCTTCGCCATCGGCGATTTCCCTCTGTGCCGCCTGTTGCTGATGAACGATGCGCAGTATCCCTGGTGCATCCTGGTGCCGCGCATTGCCGGAGCGAAGGAACTGCACCGGCTCGACGACGCCGACCAGTTGCAGGTGCTGCGTGAATCGGTGGCCCTGAGCCGCGCGATGGAGGCAGTGTTCAAGCCGCACAAGATGAACCTTGCCGCTCTCGGCAACGTGGTGCCGCAGCTGCACCTGCACCACATCGCCCGCTACAAGGGCGACCCGGCCTGGCCGGCGCCGGTGTGGGGCAAGCATCCGGCACAGGTCTACGAGCCCCGCCTGACTGACGAGCGCATCAGGCAATTGCAACAGGCCCTGCCGGGGCTGACGACACCAAGCTGAGCGCTTTTTGCTAGTTGCGCTGGATGTCGCATGACGCTTTGTGAAACGCGCGGTGGAGAATCTCAGCACCGATCACGGCACTGCCTCTTCCATGCTGGTGATGGGCGGGCAGGTGACAGGTGACAAGGTCTACGGCCAGTGGCCGGGCATGCAGGCGAGTGCGCTGTACCAGGGCGAAGACCTCGAACCCACCACCGATTTCCGCAGCGTGCTGGGCGAGATTCTGGTGAAGCGCCTTGGCGTGGCCGAGCCGGAGCTGGAGACGGTGTTCCCCGGTGGCTATGCGGTGAGTGCGAACTGGCGGCAGTTCCACCGCTGATTCCGGCGACGCGGGTCTCGGGGCCTCTTTCACGCAGAGGTGGCAGCTGTAGCTGACTGGCTTGTCGCTTGAGGGAGGCGAGCCTAGACTCGCCACATTCCGCAATACCAAAACTAGAAAGAGAGGAGTTTCATGCGCGCTGCCCTTTGCATCGCCCTTGCCGCCGTCGGCATCGCCATCTTTGCGGCCCGTTCGACAGCAGTCACTGCTCCTGCCACGGCTGCGGTCGAAGTCGACCCGAACTACTGGCCGGAGGCTGGCAAATACCCTGTGCCCGCGACGCCCTACCGCCACACCCTGCGCTCGGTTTCGCTCGAAGACCTCGACGCCCGCAAGATCCTTCCGCTGGGTATCTACAAGGGCACGCCGGAACTCAATGCGCGCCGCGAGTGGTACGACAAGAACTTCTACGCCACACTCGCCGCCCGCAAGGTGTGGTTCCCCGGCACCAGCCCGGCGACGCACGAGTTCAAGGGCAAGATCAGCTGGGGCTTTGCCCCCATACCGCAGGCCGCACCGCCGCCCTGCGACCAGGCACAGCCGACGGGTTACGACGCCGAGAGCTGTCGCTACGTGCTGTCGCTGTTCACCGAACTCGCCAAGACCGACCCAGCCAAGGCTTTAGCTGCGCGTGAGCGCGTGCGGCGCGGCCGCGATGTGTGGTTCAAGGGCACCTTTGGCAATCAGGACGAGATATACCAGCATTTCTCGCGTACCACCCCGAATGGCCTCAAGGACATCTGGTATCCCTGGCTCGATACCCGCGAGCGCGCCCAACGCTTTACCAAGTACGGCCTCATCAACGACCCGGACTGCACCGAGGGCGATGCCTCGACCTACTGGTGGGACAAATGCCCCGACCCGCACAGCTCCGGCGTGCTCGGCTATCGCAAGTACGATGCTGACCCCACGGTCGATGCCAGCGGCAAGGTCGTGTTCGACCCCAAGTCCTCGCCCTATGAAGTGACCGAGCTGAAAGAGAACAAACGCTTCATCATCGGCCACCCCTGCGTGCAGTGCCACGTCGGCATCGACCCGACAAACCCTGCTGCCAACCCCAACGAGCCGGAGTGGGAGAACCTGAGCGGCACCATCGGCAACCAGCACATCAAGCAGCCGGAAATGTTCTTCCAGGGCGCACCTGTGGACTCGCTCGCACGCGTCGCGCTGCAAGCGGGCCGCGCCGGCACCATCGACACCTCGCTGGTCGCCAATGACTTCATGAACAACCCCGGCACCCAGAACAACATCATGGATTTCCAGAACCGGCGCGTGTTCAAGCACCGGATGAAAGACCCGGTGACCGGCGAGATCCGCGAGGGCCTGACGCAGAACGTGCTGAAGGGCGGTGAGGATTCGGTGGGCGATCACCTCGCGCTGATCCGCGTCTACGTCAACATCGGCATGTGTACCGAAGAGTGCTGGACTCCGAACTTCCCCACGCCGGGCAGTTTCTTTGGCGAGAAGGCCAGGCAGAAGCCCTTCTCCATCGCCCAGTGCGCGAAGGAGTGCGAACCCTGGAACTACGCTGACGCAAAGATGGATGACCTCGCCGCCTTCCTGGTCACCGGTGGGCCGACCTACCTGATGGCGGCGCAGGATGCTGACGGCAAGCCGGGTGCGGCGCATGTGCAGCTGGACAAGGTGCCTCAGGGCCGCAAGGTTTTCGCGCGCGAATGCGCCAGTTGCCACTCGACCAAGGTCGCGCCCGAAAGCGTGCGTGCTGATCGCGTAGCACTCGAACGCTTCTACGAGGGCCACGTCTTTGGCAAGGAGGACTACTGGACGTACGAGTTTGCTGAAGCCGAGCGTGCTGACCCTGCCTTCATCGCCCAGCATCTGGTGGCGGATGCCAGCGGCAAGCTGCGCCCCAAGCAGTTCACCAGCACGGGCGTGAATGGGGGTGAAGTGTTCGGCCAGGACTGGCTCGGCAACGACGAGCCGACCCCCTTCAACATCATCGGCACCAATAACTGCCGCGCGCGACACGACAACCACAACGAGGGCCATATCTGGGAGGAGTTCTCCTCGCTCAACTACAAGGAGCGTGTGAGCCCCGGCAGCGTGCCGCGCATCGTCAACCGCATGTTCCCGCTGGTGGGTGGCATTGCCTGGGGCGAGCAGAAGATCGAAGGTGGGCCGGGCTATCTGCGCAACATCTCGCTGCTGTCGGTGTGGGCGACCGCGCCCTTCCTGCACAACAACGCCATCGGCGAGCTGACCAAGACCGCAGATGGCAAGACGCTCGATACGACCGTCGCAGGCCGCATCAAGCAGTTCGAGCTGGCCTATGCCGAGCTGATGCAGAGCGACAACCCCAGCGAGGCCAACGCACGCCCGCAAAAGACCACGCGGGTGGATCGGGACTTCTGGCTCGCTCCGCGCGAAGACGGGCAGGGTTTCATCAAGCTGCCGGTGCATGAGGGCACACCCTTGGCCCACTTCGCGTCGAGCGACCCGCACAGCCCCTTCTTCATGAAGTGCGATGACTTGGTCGAGAACAAGGGGCATCAGTTTGGGGTGTCGCTGTCTGCCGATGACAAGCTGGCGCTGCGTGAGTTCTTGAAGCTGATGTGAGTGATGCGCCTCTTCAATCGCGTCATTCCAGCGAAAGCCGGAATCCAGCCGCAGCGGGCCGTGCACGGCTTTGATGGACTGGATACCGGCTTTCGCCGGTATGCCATGGAGCGGGTTTAGTGAAGCGGCTGGCGGGCGCGCTCCTGGTCGTCATGCTGGTTGCGGCCTGCGGTAGCGAATCCACGGGCCCCGCCATTGCTGATCTCGCCAAGCGCCCCGCCGTCACCGATACCAGTGCGCGCTCGTCGAAAGTCATCTCGCGCGAGGACCTGCCGCCCGAAGGCACGCGTGCGCTGTTCGACCATCTCGTGGCGCAGGCCGATGGCGTGCCATGGCCTTTCGAGAAACTGGTGGAGATGGTCGCCAGGCAAGACCCATCGGGCGCTGCGCCCTTGGTGCTGCTGATCCCCGATGGCCGCTCGCTGCTGAAAGGGCAGTCCGACTACGCGCATCCGCGCATCCTCATGGCCGCTGATTTCCAAGCTCCCGGGTCGCCTGCCTCGTTGGGCCTGGCACCACGCGGCCAGCTCTTTCTCGGCTTCACAGAGCAGGCCAACGAGATCGAGGTCATCAGTTACAACGAGGCAGCAGGCCGCTTCGAGTTCCAGCTGGTGCAGGACTACACCGCCAACGGTGCGCGCAAGCTGGTCTACGCCAAACGCGCAGTGTGCGAGAGCTGCCATCAGGGTGGCACGCCGATCTTCTCGGTTAGGCCCTGGAACGAGACCAATGGCCAGCCTCAGACCGCCGCGCGCATTGCCGAAGCCCTGGGCGACAAGCCTTACCTCGGCTTCGCCACCAGCGTGCCGCTTGCGGTGCCGGAGCGGTACGACGAACTCACCGACGTCGGCAACTTCATCGCCGCCTCGCAAAAGCTGTGGCTGGATCAATGCGCCGATGCCGCCTGCCGTCGCGCGCTGCTTAAACTCGCGCTCAGCTATGCCCGTGCGCCGGGCGATTTCAAGGCTGATGGTGCAGAGGGCGCCGCGTTGCAAGCACTGCAAGCCAGCGCCAAGGCCCAGCCGATTGCCGTGCCGCAATCCGACCTCACCAACCGCGATCCCATCGGCGAAGCTGTTGGACTGAAGGGCTGGTGGCGGGGGCTGTTCAAGACCAGGATCAAGTTCGGTGACGGGGCGAAAACCAACGAAGACCTCGAAGCCTTCGACCGCCTGCCCAAGCTGCCGCCGGAGCAGGACCCCTTGAGTTCGCGCGCGCCCAAGCGCCTGCTCACGGCGAATGACATTGACGGCATCTACGGCCTCGCCAGCCTGTTCACGGCGGATGACATCCGTCGCCTGCAAGCCGCTGGTAAGCAACAGTGGGGCCGCGTCGAACAGGGCGTAGCAAAGCTGCCCGATGCCTTCTTTGCCGATGCACCGTTCTCGCGCGTGAAGACCCTGCAAGCCCTGCTGCCGCTGGTGTCTGCAAGCCAGGCCGCGCCCACGTACTGCTGCCTTGATGTGAGCGAAATGTCCCCACCCATCGCCAGCGGCGAGCCACCGGTGGAACTCGCTGCGGACTCGCCCCTGCAGCCCTTCGCGCATTTCTGTTTTGCCTGCCATCGCGGCAACCCCAGCAAGCGGCTCGACTTCATGCGGGGTGCCACCGAGGCCGAGGTGCGCACCAATATCGAAGCCAAGAGCGAGATCCGCGAGGCGCTGGATTGGGATCGTTATCGCGGCACCGACAAGGCGGCCAAGCTGATGCCGCCGTCGGATGCGCCGCAGCACGCTGCGATGGAAGAGGCGATCAAGCAGAATCCGAAACTGCTGGAAGAGATGCGCGCCGTGGTGCCGGGGTTGTTTGATTTTTGAGGATGATTCGATGCTCTCTCATTTCTTGTCATTCCCGCGCATGCGGGAATCCAGTTTCCGTCACGCAGCGAAGCCCCCTGAAAAGAAAAACTGGATTCCCGCCTGCGCGGGAATGACACTGCTTTTGTTGAGTGCATCAGCCCAGGCCGAACCTGCTTTTGCGCGCCTCTACAAGCAGCAATACGGCTACACGCCGAGCTGCAACGCCTGCCACAAGGATGGCGGTGGCACCCCCAACAATGCTTACGGCCAGCAGTTCAAGGATGCCGGCGAATCACTCGCCGCCTACGGCAAGATCGCAGCACTCGATGGCGATGGCGATGGCATCAAAAACGCCGACGAGGCTGCCGCCAAATCCAACCCCGGCGATGCCAAATCCACCCCCGCCAGCAAGGGTGCCTGGCTCGATACTGCCAGCCTCATCCCGCGCGAGGTGCAGGCCCTGTTCCCCGGCGTGCGCGAGTACCTGCCGCGCGATGCCCTGCTCACTGAGACCGATATCGCGCGGGCCAAGGCACTGGGCGCGCTCTTGAGCAAGAGCGACGAGAACACCATCTACATCCCCCTCGCCGACAGGAAACCTGCCGGCACGGCGCTGATCTTCCCCGCGCAGTACAAAGGCAAGGTTTTCTTCCTGCTGCTGACGACCGATCGCCAGCTCAATATCACCAGCGTCGCCCCGCTCAATGCCACGCAGGTGCCGGAGGCGAAGAAGAGCAAGGTTTATGCGGGCTTCAAGGGGGTGGCCGTCGACAAGCTGCCGCCTGCCACCGGCACGGGTGTGGATGCCGCTATTGCTGCCGCCGTGAAGAAAGCCGGCACGCTGATCTACGTGCGCCTGAAAAATGCTTAGGTCGCGCATCTTCGCGGGGGTGATGGCATTGCTGTTCGTGCTGATGTTCTCCGGTGTGCGCGTCATCGCTCAGACTGCAGCGGATCAGGACGCCCTCGCAGCGACCGTCGCTGAGCGCAGCGCCATTGCGCCTGCCGAAGGACAGGCCACCGGATTGGGCGACGCGGCGCGTTCGCTCCAATCCGGCCCAGCCGATGCAGAGGAAAACTTCGATTTCTTCAGCGACGCACCCGTGCAAAGCGCCGAGGTGATCGAGCTGCCACCCGAAAAATCCCGCTGGATCGCCATCGGCGCACCGCTGGCGCTGATCGCGTTCTTCTTCCTTGTCATCCTGTTCAACTGGTGGACCGTGCCGTTCACCAGCCACAGTGTCGACATCAACCTGCGCGACTTCCCGCCCGCAGCCAAGCGCGGTATCGCCTTTGCGGTGGTCATCTTCGGGATTGCCTTCTGCTTCGGAGCCTCCGAGATCTGGTACCAGCTGCGGCTGCACGGCTCTGCCGAGGCCTACTTTGCGCAGATGTCGCTGGGCAAGCTGATCGCCTTCACCCACGCGCATCTGTTCGGCTTCACCACCTGCTTTTTCATCATCGGCATCCCGTTCTCGATGCAGTTCAACCAGATCAGGCTCTACCAGTGGATTTTCCCGGCAGGTCTTGCCGCCTCGCTGACCGACGTGATGAGCTGGTGGGGTATCAAATACCTCACGCCCAACTTCGAGTGGGTGAGCATGTTCTGCGGCATCGTGTTTTCGGTGAGCTATCTGTGGATGCTGATCGGCCTCTTGCGGGTATTGCTGTTCCCCGACGTGATCTGGGCCAGCGACAAGGATGGCGCGACGCGGCGGGCTGCCCAGCA
This sequence comes from Nevskiaceae bacterium, assembly GCA_021731445.1. Classification (GTDB taxonomy): domain Bacteria; phylum Pseudomonadota; class Gammaproteobacteria; order Nevskiales; family Nevskiaceae; genus Stagnimonas. The sequence continues at coordinate 8,967 of JAKFXK010000008.1, forward strand.
GGATGCGCGAGAACAGCGCAAGCATCACGAGGGCGATTACTAGGGTGTGTTGACATTCATTTCGTCGCTGCGTTGCTGATCAAAATCGCGTCAGGCAAGACGCGAGCCGACGCGAAGGCTTGTTGCCTTCGCTAGGCGAGCAACGCCGCATGACGCGATTTTGAACAGCAACCCTTCGGGGCGGGACTGTTTTGGGGCATTGCAGTGTCACAAGGCTTGCCAATACGTAAAGTATTCGCTGCGCCTCGTTCCTTGCACTGCCCCAAAACAGCCTTCCGCCGCAGCGATGAAATGAATGTCAACACACCCTAATATTCAGCAGCCTGAGACTCCGCCGGCGAGCAGGAGCAGTGGCAAGATAGGCACTGCGCCGGCCAGGGATGGCTGCCCACACTGATTGGAGGTCCCCATGTCTTATCGCTTTGCACCTGCATTCATCAGCCTTACCGCCGTCTTGTGCCTGCCGGCCTGTGCCAGCAGGGGCGGCGATGTTTTCGCCGGGTCTGCCGAAGCCCAGCCGGAATACGGCGGCGGCATCCAGACCCGTGCGATCCGGGCGGCACCGGCGGCGCGGTCGGCGCAAAACGAATCGCGTCCGCTGTCGGAACTCAATACGCCGGATGCGATTGCCGCCCGTGAAGCGGCAGCCCGCAATACCGGCGGCAGGCCCGTGGCAGCGGCAGGCAGCGGCAGTCAGAGTGCCTCTGCAACGGCGGCGACGGAGGCGGTGCTGGCAGCGTCCACCGGCAAAGGCAACAGCCACAGCAGGGCACCGGCACTGCAAAAGGGCGGCAAGGTGCGGGTGCGCAATGGTGCGGCTCTGCACTCGCGCCCAAATGCCAGCAGCGAAAAGCTGCTCGCCATCAATATCGAGGGTGAGCTGGAGCTGGGACCGCAGGTCTACAACGCCGATGGCTACTGGTGGTACGTGCAGGTCGGCAAAGAAACCGGATGGCTGCTGCAGACCGACATCCTGCGATAGAGGGTGTTAAAGACTTGAACACTCTCTACATGCGCGAGCGGCTGATGACGCTATGCATTGCTGCCGCGCTTGCGGCCTGCAAGGTGGCTCCCGTGGTATCGGCATCACCGGCGGCAAAGGCGGATGTTTATGCAGTGACAGAGCAGCCTCAGTCGCGTCTGACGGAGCGTCCGGCCTTGTCCCCCGCCTTGCTGCCTTCAGTCGATCGTACCGGCAAGACCATGGCCGACACGGTGCTGCTGCAGCGCCCCAAAACCGGCAGCGTTGTGCTCAAACCGCTCTTGGCTGGCAGCGCGGTAAAAGTGCTTGGCACACTGGATAATGCCGATGGCCAATGGCTTTCGGTCGGCTTCGATGACCTGCAAGGCTGGGTGCGTGCGGCAGAGATCGTGCTAAGCCCATGACTCATTCTTAAGGAGAGAAACCATGAATTACTTCGTCACCGGTGCCACCGGCTTCATCGGCAAGTTTCTGCTGGAAAAACTGCTGGCGCGTGAAGGCGCCAAAGTGCATGTGCTGGTGCGCAAGTCCTCGGCGGAGAAGTTCGAGGCTCTTCAGTCGCGATACGGCGCTAGCGGCAGCAAGCTCATCGCAGTGTGGGGCGACATCACCACACCAGGGCTGGTCTCGCCAGCGGACTTCAAGAAGCTGCAAGGCAAGGTGGATCATGTATTCCACCTCGCCGCCGTCTACGACATGACGATGAGCGATGCCGAGGGCGACGCCATCAACAACGAGGGCACGCGCAATGTCGTCGCCTTCGTCAATGATCTCGGCGCGCCGGCGCTGCTGCATCACGTCTCCAGTGTCGCAGTGGCAGGCAGTGATTACGTTGGCACTTTCCGCGAGAGCATGTTCGATGAGGGACAGTCGGTCGATCACCCCTACTACCGCACCAAGTTCCAGAGCGAGGCCATCGTCCGCAACGAGAGCAAGGTGCCGTTCCGCATCTATCGCCCGGGCGTGGTGGTGGGTCACAGCCAGACCGGCGAGATGGACAAGATCGACGGCCCGTACTACTTTGCCAAGGCGATCCAGAAAATCAGCCATCGCGTGCCCAAGTGGCTGCCGCTGCTGGGTATCGAGGGCGGCAAGGTGGCGGTGGCACCCGTCGACTACATCGCCGCCGCGATGGATGCGCTCGCGCACAAGCCCAAGCTCGATGGCAAGTGCTTTCATCTGATGCAGTCCACCAGTCCTAGCGTGGGCGATCTGCTGCAGGCCTTTCTCGAAGCGGCGCACGGCCCGGAGTTCGCCCGCAAGCTGCCCATCCCTTTGTTGCCCAAGGGCGTGAAACAGCTCATGGCGCGGGTGGGCAAGCGCATTTCGCACGGCAACCAGCAGAAGTTTGCCGATGCCATCGGTGTGCCGCCCTCGGTGCTGGGCTATGCCTTCAATCAGGCGATCTTCGACGATCGCGAGGCGCGTGCCGCACTCAAGGGTACCGGAGTGACTTGCCCCGACATCCGCGACTACTGCGACAAGCTGTGGGCGTACTGGGAGCTGCATCTGGATCTCAAGGTGAAGATCCCGGCCAAGCTCACACAGCGCATGGCGGGCAAGGTGGTGCTCATCACTGGCGGCTCGTCCGGCATTGGTTTCGCGGCGGCAAAGAAACTGGCGGCAGCAGGTGCCAAGGTCATCCTCGTTGCGCGTACGCTCGACAAGCTCGAAGAGAGCAAGTCCATCCTCGAAAAGGCGGGCGGCGAGGCGCATGTGTATTCCTGCGATCTCTCCGATATGGCCGACATCGACCGCATGGCAGCGGCAGTGCTGAATGACTTCGGCCATGTCGATGTGCTCATCAACAATGCCGGCCGCTCGATCCGCCGCGCGGTGATGGAATCGCTCGATCGCTTCCACGATTTCGAGCGCACCATGCAGCTCAACTATTTTGGCGCGGTGCGGCTCATCAACGCGCTGCTGCCTGCAATGATGCAGCGCAAGGGCGGCCACATCATCAACATCAGCAGCATCGGCGTGCTCGCCAATGCGGCGCGCTTCTCGGCCTACGTGGCGAGCAAGGCGGCACTGGACGCCTTCACCCGCTGCCTGTCGGCAGAGGTGAAGGCGCGCAACATCCACACCACCGCCATCTACATGCCGCTGGTGCGCACGCCGATGATCGCGCCCACCAAGATGTACGACTACATCCCCACCTGGTCGCCGGAGGACGCTGCCGATACGGTGGTGAAGGCGATTCTCGAACGCCCCAAGAGCATTGCCACGACGGTCGGCACCGCTGCTGCACTGAGCTATGCGGTATGGCCCAAGGCCAACGACTGGGTTCTGTCCAAGGGTTTCCAGCTGTTCCCGTCCTCGTCCGCCGCCAAAGGCAAGAAAGACGGGCAGAAACCCTCGCTCGAACAGGTCGTCTTCGCCAACGTGTTCAAGGGGGAGCACTGGTAAAGCGGCGACACGGTGTTTCAAAAGAAAAGGGGCCTTCATGGCCCTTTTCTTTTGAATGGGTGCGGAAGCTGCTTTGTGGCGCGACGACGTGATGATTGAGATAACGCGCTCTTTCGGAGCGACACAGGCGACACGGTGTTTCAAAAGAAAAGGGGCCTTCATGGCCCTTTTCTTTTGAATGGGTGCGGGAGCTGCTTTGTGGCGCGACGACGTGATGATTGAGATAACGCGCTCTTTCGGAGCGACACGGGCTGACACTGAACTTCCAACAAGAGTGGCGGCCTGATAACCCCTACTGCTGAAAGGGCAGCGGGCAGGTGCCCCATCAGCTCCCCCGTGCGGCACCCTACAATTCAGCCATGGCTGCCTCCGCTCTCTCCACCCACGATCGCCGTTTGCGATGGGCGCTGCTCATCGCGCTGGCGCTGCATGGGCTGCTGGCTTGGCGTTATGCACCGCAGCTGTTCAAGCGATTCGAGGCGCTGCGCAGCACCGTGGTGGTCGCACCGGAAGAAAAAGCGCTTGAAATCGCGCCACCCCCCCCACCACCGAAAAGCCGAGGCTTTGTGCTGGTCACCCGGCTGGCGAGCGGCTCACCGGAACAGTTGCAGCCAGAGTTGCCGCCTGGGTTTTTCCCAAAGCCGGAACCGCTGGCCCGCGATGACCTGTACCTGAGCGATGGTCTGGTGCTGGTGCGCAAGCGTAGCGTGGCCCTGAGCGCCAAGATGATTCCGGCCGGCACACCGCTGCCGGCTCTCGATGCTGTCAGCGACCCTCCGCGTGCGCCGCTGCTGAGGGCCGCGAGGCCGGCCGCGACCGCCGAGGCTCCCACTGCGCAGGTACCGCCGCAGGCTCCCTTTCTGCTGATGCCGGAAACGGTCGACGCCGATGTGGATGCCGCCCTCGCCCAGGCTGCCCGAGATGCTGAGCGCAAGGTGCGTGCCGATAACAGCGCCGTCGCCAAGCCAGCGCCGGACTACCGCGCGCTGTTGCCGCAAGGCCC
>JAKFXK010000037.1 GCA_021731445.1 Nevskiaceae bacterium
AGGCGGGCCTGCAATCCACCATCTGGGACGAGACGGTGAAGATCGCGGGGGCCGATCCGGACTTCCAGCGCCGTGACCTGTTCGAGCGCATCGACCGTGGCGATTTCCCCGAGTGGGAGCTTGGCCTGCAACTGTTCGACGAGGCGTTTGCCAATGCCCAACCGTACGACGTGCTCGATGCGACCAAGCTGATCCCGGAAGAAGTGCTGCCGGTGCGCAAGGTGGGCCGCATGGTGCTCGACCGTTATCCCGATAACTTCTTCGCCGAGACCGAGCAGGCCGCCTTCTGCCCCGCCAACATCGTGCCCGGCATTGATTTTTCCAATGACCCGCTGCTGCAGGGCCGATTGTTCAGCTATCTCGACACCCAGAAATCACGCCTTGGCACCGCCAACTTTCATCAGTTGCCGATCAATGCGCCGAAGTGCCCGATGCACAACTTCCAGCGCGATGGCCAGATGCAGATGCAGGTGCCCAAGGGCCGCGCCAACTACGAACCAAACAGCCTCGCCGAGGCAGGTGAAAAGGCAGGCCCGCGCGAATGTCCTGCGATCGGCTTTAAGACTTTTGCCGCACTCGACCCGGCGCAGCAGGAGGCCGGTGACAAGCTGCGCCTCCGGCCCGAGAGCTTTGCCGACCACTACAGCCAGGCGCGCCTGTTCTTCCGCTCGCTGGCCGATGCAGAGCAAAAGCATCTGGCTTCCGCCATCGTCTTCGAACTCTCCAAGGTCACGCTGGAGCATGTGCGCATTCGCATGATGGCAAACCTCGTCAATGTCGATGCCGATCTCGCCGCCCGCATTGCTGATGGCCTGGCGATGGACCTACCCAAGGCCAGCAAGCCCGGTGTGCCGGTGATCGACCTGCCGCCATCCCCTGCCCTGCGCATCATCGACGGCCCAATGGCGCTCGATACCATTGCCGGGCGCAGCATCGGCATCCTCATCGCCGACGGTTCAGATGGCGCAGCCATCTCGAAGCTCAAAAATGCGGTGAAAAAAGCCGGGGGCCATGCCGTGGTGATTGCGCCCAAGGTGGGTGGCGCCCAGCTCGCCGATGGCTCGATGCTCAAGGCCGATGCGCAGCTTGCAGGCTTTCCCTCCGTGTTCGTGGACGCTGTGGCGGTAGTGCTCTCCAATGCAGCGCTGATGAAGGAAGCTGCCGCCGTGCAATTCGTGATGGATGCCTTCGGCCACTGCAAGACCATCGGTGCCAGTGAGGAAGCGAAGCCACTGCTGGAAAAGGCCGGTGTGCAGCCCGATGCGGGCATCACCGATCTGGGCTCGGCCTTCCTCAAGGCCGCGGGCAGACGCCACTACGAGCGCGAACCGCAGGTGCGCACGCTGGCTTGATGCGAGGCTGCAATGCAAGACGCGGCGACCGAAATCGCCGCGTCTTTTTCAATCGCTACTTCCTGTCGAGGCGCGCAAACGAAAACAGCTTGCTCAAGGCATGTGCTTTGCCCTGCACCGTTGACCGCAGAATCTCAGAGCCGATCTGGCTGTAGGTGATGCCATTGCCGCCATAGGCCATGGCAAACAGCACGCGCGGGCCGTGCTGCTCATGGGCACCAAAAAACGGCAAGCCGTCGTCGGTTTCGGCAAAGGTGCCGGCCCAGGCAAATGCAGGACTTAGATCAAGCTGTGGAAACAGCTTTTCGGCCTTGCGCTGCAATGTCGAGGCCTTGCGGCCAACCTGCGCATCGCGCTTGACGGCAACATCGATGTCGTCATCCTCGCCGCCCAGCAGCACGCGGTTGTCACCGGTGCGACGCAGGTAGAGGTAGGGCCGGGCAGACTCCCAGACCAGGGTGTCGTCGAGCACACCGAGCGAGCCCGTGATGGTGTCGGTGACATAGGCGTAGCTGCTGCGGTTGCTTGCCACTTTTTGATCGAGATGGCGTTCGTTCTCGTAGCCCGCCGCCATCACCAGGTACTTGGCATCGATGCGGCAGCCGCCATCCGTGGTCGCCACCACGCCGCCGCGCTTCGGCTTGAAACTCTCGATGGCAGTGTGGTCATGCACCTGGCCACCCGCGCGACGCAGCTTGCGCAATAGCTGGTGCACCATCTGGTAGGGATCCATCTCGGCACCGACTTCGCTCAAAAGGCCAGTGGCGGCATCGATGCCGTAGCTGGTTTTCAAAGTATCCCGCGAGAGGGTCTTGACCTTTAAGCCATGCTGCCGCCGCAACTCACCTTCATCGATCAACTGCTGGCGGTGATACCAGTGGCTGGCGTAGTAGAGGCTTTTCATGCGCTGGAAATCGACGCTCCGAAGGCTTGTGGCCAGCCGCTGCAATTTTCCGATTGCCGTCGCACACGCGCGATAGGCGAGCACCGCATCAGCCTCGCCGTAAAGCGATCGCAAATCCTGCATTTCGGTGTCGATCTCGTATTGCAGCAGTGCGGTGCTGGCACTGGTGCTGCCCCAGGCGACATCGCGTTTGTCGACGATGCAGACATTCAAGCCCGCATTCGACATGGCATGGGCGATCAACGCACCGGTGATGCCGGCGCCAACGATCAGCACGTCGCACTCCACATTGTTTTGCAGTTTGGGGAACGCCGTCATCAAGCCATTCCGGATGGCCCAGAACGGCGTGCCGCTTTTCAGATCCATGCAATTCCCCAAGGCCAATATTTGTTTGGTAGATCGGCGCGAAAAAAAACGGGGCACGCAGCCCCGTTTTTTAATCGACGCTGCTCACATGCCGCGCTTGGGCATCCGCTCATCGTCGCTGGTCAAGCGATTCCAGGCCGAGCGGGTAGCTGCCTTGGCCCGGTCCCAGCTCAGTTTCGATTCGCCCTTGTGACTGTCGTAGTCCTTTTGCAAGTCCATTTCGACTTCCTCGAAGCTCTTGCCTGCGTAGCGGGCGCGACCTTCGTAACCGGTGCGGTAGGCAGGGCCGTAGACCTCGTACGACTCGCCGGCCTGGTAGTACGGCTCGTTACGGTACTGCTCACGCCAGTAAGCCGCTTCAGCGGTGGGGTCGATTTTCTCGCCGACGGCCTTGCCGGCCAGTCCGCCGACAAGACCCCCGACGACGAGGCCAGCCACGGCACCCACCGGCCCGCCAAGCACGGTACCGGTGGCCAGGCCAGTCGCTGCCGAGGCCGCGATGCCGCCCACAATGCCCGCTGCGCCACCGGCTGCTGCACCAACGCCGGTCGCCACGGGATGCGCACCGGCGGCGTCGGTGATGGGGTCGAGGTTGCCGTCCTTACGCTGTTGCGGCGTGGGTTCCATTCTCTGCTGTTGCTGTTCGTTGTTCATGATGACTCCGATTCCGAGAGGGAAAGATGACGGACGAATTGCCCGCGACACCGATCCTGAGCCTGGTCTCTGAATGGCAGCCTGTCGCGTGCGCCAACAGGATTCAATGCCAGTTCATTCGGACCCCATAGCGTCCACTGCAAGCCAGCCGGCCCCCACTCTCGGAATGCTGTCATGCAAATCCTCGATCTCTGTCAAGCCAAAAAGTCCGCTCAGAACTTGATGCAAAAGATCGGAGCAATCAGCCTTGTCGGAATTGCCTTGGCGGTGTCGATATTGTTGACGCTCGCCACAACCACAAGCAGCACGCTGGCGCAGAGTCCGACAGAAACAGTGCCGCAGCAAGCGCTCGGCATCAATCTCGACAGTTTGAGGATGGAAGCCGAGCACATGCTGCTCCCGGCGCCAGTGCCTGTGATGCAGGTTGCGATGCTGGACGGGCCGCAGTACCAGCGTGCCGGGCTGTACGAATCCAGCCCTCGCGAAGCCATCGGGCCCAGCTTGATCGACCGGGTGTTCATCAACGGCAAACCGATTGCCAGCAATGGCCAGCGCGAGACAGCGATCGAACTGGTCATGGCTGAAACTGGCAAGAGCCGGGAAGAAGCCAGGCTGATCATCAATCGCTGGATCAAGTCCTACCGCGCAGCGCATCTCGCTTTTGAGCAGAACAAGCAGGCCTTGAAGGCGGCGGCGAAAGCGAAGGCCAAGACTGCTGCGGCAGCGCGTCGCAAGCAATGGTTACTGGCTTTCTTGGGCTTCTTGCTGGCAAGCGCCGGCGTACTACTGGCGGTTGGCCTGTTCACTCGTCGCTCGACTCTCCTTGGCCGGAGTGTTGCCGCTTGATCCGATACCGCAAAGACGATCACTCGTTTGGCGGCAGCGGTACTGGTTCGGGTTCTGGCACTGGCACTGGCACTGGCTCTGTCGGCGGAGGTTCGAGCGGTAACGTGGCCGGTTCGCTCTCGGGCGACGCGGCTGGCTCCGCCGCCGGTGTCGGCTCTGTTGTCAGCGTGGGGTTTCCGTTTTCAGCCGGGTCTTGATCCACTTCCATCTCTGATGGTGCCTCCGGCTCCTCGGCGGGGGCAGCGCGCGGCCCGTATCCCATCTGCCGGCTGATCCAGGCGCTGCGCTTCTGAACGTAGGGCCCGGGCCGGGCGGCACTCCATTTGCGTGGGCTGGGCAGCACTGCGGCGAGCCGCGCGGCTTCGGCAACGCTGAGCCTGGCAGCAGGCTTGTTGAAGAAGGCTTGCGATGCAGCCTCCACTCCATAGATGCCTGCTCCAAACTCGGCGATATTGAGATAGACGGTGAGGATGCGCTGCTTGGGCCAGAGTGCTTCGATCAGCACCGTGTAGACCGCCTCCAGACCCTTGCGGAAGTAGCCACCGCCCGACCACAAAAACAGGTTCTTCGCCGTCTGCTGGCTGATGGTGCTGGCACCGCGCTTGCGCTTGGACTTCTGGTTTTGCGCATGGGCTTTCTGCATCGCCTCGATATCGAAGCCGTCGTGCTCGAAAAACTTCTGGTCTTCGCTGGCCACCACTGCGCGGCGTGCGACATCGGGGATTTGGGCGGCATCCAGCCACTGGTAGCGCACCGGTTTTTTCTCGCTTTGCAGCATGAAAGCAGTGGTCGGCACCGGCAGCCAGCGCAGTGCGAGCACTGGCAGCACGAAGGCTGCAAGCACAGCCAGTGAGAGCCAGAGCAGGATGCGCACAGGGTGCCTCCTGCGACTCACTGCGCAGCCTCGGCCTCGACTTTCTGCCTGAGCTTGGCGACCCGTCGCGCATAGAACGAGGCGAGCAGCTTGAGCGCCGGGCCGGGCATGATGACCGTCGCCACCTGGAACGCGAGCGCGGTACGGATGGTGCGGCGCGCAGGGCGGGTAGCAATCGCCTCGACGATCCAGGCAGCCGCATCGGCGACCTCCATCTGCGGCAGGTATTTGTAGACGGCAGTGGGCGCGGTCATCGCGGTCTTCACCAGCGGATAGTTGATGCTGGTGACGGCAATGCCCTTCTCCGCCAGCTCGATCCGCAGTGAGCGGCTGAAAGCATCCACTGCCGACTTGCTGGCCAGATACGCCGCGAAGCGCGGCGTGGTCATCAGGGCCGCCACGCTCGATACGTTGATGATGTGGCCCCGGCCGCGCGCAAGCATCGGGGGCAACAAGCCGAGTGTGAGGCGCACCACGGCGAGGTAGTTGAGCTGGATGGTGCGCTCGAAGTCGTGCGGACGATCGAGACTCTCCAGTAACGGACGACGGATGGAGCGGCCGGCGTTGTTGACCAGCACGTCGATGCACGGATGGTCTTTCAGCAAGGTGGCGATCAGTGCATCGACCGAATCGTTTTCAGCCAGATTGGCGCTGTAGCAATGCGCGATGCCGCCAGCGGTTTCGATGTCCGCCGCCACGCGGGAAAGTTCCTCTGCCCGCCGCGCGACGAGGCATACCACCGCACCCTTGGCGGCCAACTGCTTGGCAGCCGCCTCGCCAATTCCGCTCGATGCGCCGGTGATGACGATGGTCTTGCCGCGCCAGATCTCTGTTGCACTCATTGCTGCTCTGCCCGTGTGGTTGGTGATGGAATGCGGCAATCTTCGGGCAAGCCCGCCATTTAAGAAACCCGCCATGCGCACCGCCCACCTGCTGGCCCTCGCATTTGCGCTTGCTGCCCCGTTAGCACAGGGCCTCACCCCGGTCGAAAAGCCGCGCAGCAGCGCCGAGATTCTCGAAGCCTCCGCACCCGGTGACTGGCGACGCATCGACGATGAAAACCTGATGCTGCTGACACTGCCGAAAGGCCAAGTGCTCATCGAACTCGCACCCCGCTTTGCACCGCAGCACGTCGCCAATGTGAAGGCACTGGTGCGTGAACGCTATTTCGATGGCCTGGCCGTGATGCGTGTGCAGGACAACTACGTCGCACAGTGGGGTGATGCTGATGCCAAAAAACCGATCCGGTCCGCCCGCAAAACCTTGCCTGCCGAGTTCTTCCGGAAGCTCGATGACACACTCGCCTTCACGCCACTGGGCGATGTGGACAGTTACGGCCCAGAAGCTGGATTCAGCATGGGCCTGCCCGCCGTACGCGATGTGGCGCGCGCTGAGGCCTGGCTCGCGCACTGCTATGCGATGGTCGGTGCGGGCCGCGATACCGCGCACGACAGCGGCGGCGGGCCAGAACTGTATGTGGTGATCGGCCACGCGCCGCGCCACCTCGACCGCAACGTCACGCTTCTGGGCCGTGTGGTGCAGGGCATCGAGCAGCTCTCGACATTGCCGCGCGGCACCGGCGCGTTGGGGTTTTATGAGAAACCCTCGCAGCGTGTGGCCATCAGGCGCGTGCGTATCGCCGCCGATTTGCCGGTCGCACAGCGCCCCCGGCTTGAGGCCTTGCGCACCGACACCGCCACCTGGACTGCTTTTGTCGATGCCCGCCGCCATCGGCGTGAGGAATGGTTTATCGAACCCACAGGCCACATTGAGCTTTGCAATGTGCCGCTTCCGGTGCGCATCCCGAAGCAGTAGCGGCTTCGGCCGTGGCTTGCCCCGCCCTTGCAGGGAGAGAAACGAAAGACGTGGAAGACGCGAAGCCAGTACGATGTCCAATCCGAAATTGTCCAACACGAGACTTCCGTTTTGCTTCTGATCCGCCTGCTGTCCGCCACCCTGCTGTTTGCTGCCACCTCGTCCCACGCTGACTTCCCTGCCCTGGGCGCACTCGAATCCAGCGGTGCGCGGGTCACCGCCGTCGTGCTGGACCTCGAAACCGGCAAGCCCATCGAGCGCCGCAATGCCGACTTGCGGCTCTCGCCCGCTTCCGTCACCAAGCTCGTGACCGCAGCGGCGGCTCTGGAAACCTGGCCTGCCGACAAGGTGTTTCTCACCCGTGTCTCTGCCACCGGCGCGATTGCGGCCAATGGCGTGCTCAATGGCGACCTCATCCTGCACACCGAGGGCGATTCCACACTCGACCACTCGGCCCTCTGGTCACTCGCCGCGCAGATCCGTGCCGTCGGCGTGCGTCGCGTGACGGGCGGGATCAAGGTGAGCACCGCGCCATTCGGCCCGCTGGGCTGCGAGACCAAGGACCGGTGCGACGCGCTGGAGAAAAGCAGTACCGCCTACAACGCCCCGCTCGCCGCCATCGGTGCCGACTATGGCAACTGGTGCATCGACATCAAGCCGGTCTCGGCAGGTAGCCCCGCCACCATCACCGGCTGCGGCGGCATGGCGCTGCCGATTGCGATCGAAGGCAGCATCAGCACCGTCGCCGACAATGCACGCATGACCTACTGGGTCGACCGTTTCACCGTGCAGGGCCAGGGCGATGTGCTGCGGGTCGGCGGCAACCTGCCGCAGGGTTCGCCGCAAACCTTGTACCGGGCCATGTCCAATCCACCCTTGGGTCTGGGAATGCTGTTGCGGGAGACGCTGAAAGTGATCGGGGTGGATGTCGCCGGCAGCGCCCACGTCGTCGCCACCGCCGTGCCGCCCAGCGCCCGCGAAATCGCTCGCGTCGATGGCCTGCTTCTGAAGGAGCAGCTGGGAAGGATGCTGCGCTTCAGCAACAACTACATTGCTGATCTCATCACCCTCAACATCGGTGCGGCGGCCACCGGCAAGGCAGGGCCGCTGGCCGACAGCGCGCGTACCTTGAGCAGCTACATGCAGCGGATCGCTCCGCAGGTCTTGCCTGCTCCCTTGTTCAGCGGCAGCGGGCTGACGCCGGAGAATCGGCTGTCAGCCGGCGAGCTCACCGCCATGCTCGCCTCGGTCTACCGCGACCCGGTGCGTTTCCCCGCGCTCTACGGCGGCATGACAGTGCCGCGCCAGGCCCCGTATGCCTTCCTGCGCCAGGGCAGCAAGAGCTGGATGGAGCGCGTGGCACTGAAGACCGGCACGATGAACGATCCGGTGTCGGTGTGCGGCGTCGCAGGCTATCTGCGCAAGAAGAATGGCGGCTGGATGAGCTTTGCCATCCTCGTCAACGGTGGCAGCGGCTACAAGCATGTGCCGCTCTACAAGAGCATGGAAGCGATCCGCAAGGACATCGAGGCGATTCTCGAACGCAATTAGCCTCGCCTGTCAGTGCCCAAGGAGCTCAATTTTCCACTGGGGCCAGCGCATAAATCCTTACTGGCCCATCGATCCCTTTCAAAGTTTCATCGGCTCGCTGTGCAAAGCGTGAAGCCTGGTCGTCCTGCAAGGCGTTTCGCGTCCCGGCATCCAGCAACACCTCGCCATCCGCTGCGCACTGGCACAGTCGAGAGGCACGATTGATGACCGGCCCCACCGCGACATATTCGAGACGGCCTGCGGCCTGGATCGCGCCGACGGTCGCCTCGCCGCTGGCAATACCCAGACCCAGGCCCAGGCCCTCTGCGACTAGCAAGGGCGGCAGGCGCTCGCGCAGGAGCAGTGCCAGGCGCACAGCACGGGCGGCATGGTCTTTATGGGCAAGTGGTGCGCCCAGCAGCAGCAGCACGCCATCACCCGCGTGGTCTTTCACGGTCGCGCCCAGCTCGGCGGCGGCGGCACCCACCACGGCGTAGTACTGCTCCAGCAGTGCTACCACCGCCTGCGTCTCGCGCGCCTGCGTGAAGGCAGTAAAGCCGCGCAGGTCGCAGAACAGCGCACTCAAGCTGCGGCGCTCGCGTTTCAACACCTGCTCGGCTCCCTCTGTGCGCATCAGTTGCGCAACTTCGGGGGCGAGAAACTGGCTCATCAGCTGCCCACGCCGCCCCAGCACCATCAGGTAGCGCATCGCCCCGAACAGGAAGATCAGCAGGCCCAGCGTGATGCACACCGGCACGGCTGCGGGCTGAACCAGAAGTGCAGCAAAAAGAAAAGGTGCCGCTGCCATCAGCGCCCTGAGGCGGATCGCCTCGGCTGGATCGCTACGGCCAAACAGCAATAGCAGGATGGCGATGGTCGAGAGCAGAATGGCCGTGCCAAGCACGGGAGCGAACACTGCCCACTCGATGGCACGCACGCGAAGAAAGCCAGCGGCACCGGTGGTCGCATCCGCAGGGTCAAGGGCGAGATAGCCAAGCGACAGGCCCGCATAGATCACGACCAGAATCTGCGCGGCCAGGAACAGGCCATTCGCCGCCCGTCGCAAACCGCGCCGCACGCTATCGACGATGCGCCGCGCCCACTCCATGGCGGCGATGATGGTCAAGCCCTCCAGCACGCGGGCAACCGCGTTGAGCGCAATCGACGAGGTGGCGATCTCTGTCGGCGCCAGCAGCAGGCGCACGCCCAGCACCACGAAGCACAGCGCCAGCGCGCGGCTGGCGCGGCCGCTGCGGTCCGTGAAAAAAAAGATCGCACCGAGGCCCGTTGTGAACAGCCCCACGACGTGAAAGGCAGCAGCGGCAGGGGTGGGGATTTCCATCCGCGCAGCATAGTCGCTGCCGCGTGTGAGGGCGGTTGTGGCAGGCTATTGGCAGTCACAATCCGCCTTGCATCTAGACATGCTCCGCCCCGTTACCGCAGCGCCAGACCACACTGAAGCCGTGCTCGACTGGCTCGCCGACTACGTCATCGACGGTGAACCCGATGCTCTCGACGAAGCTTGTGCGATGGCAGCCAACCAGCCGGTGAAGATCGACCTGCTGCTGGCCGGTCTCGAAGCGTTTGCATCCCAGCACGGCGATCCCGCCCGCCTGCGCCAGGCGCGGCTTGCCCTGCGCGCCGCCCTGCAACTTCCGCTGACACCGGGGCCGGTGTGCCGGATGGATTGATCTGGAAAGGCTGTGCGATTCAGACCGCGTTCAGCATAGTGCGACGTAAGATCGCGGCCACGTACCCGCTACACGAGAACGCCAATGACCCGAGTCCCTGCCCTGCTGCTCGCCCTCGCCTTTCCCCTCACCGTACTCGCCGCTGATCCCGTGGTGGTGCTGCAAAACCCGCAGTCGCGTGGCGACTCCAGCTTCAGCTACCGGCAGGAGTTCAATGCCAGCTGCGGTGCGCCCAGCATCGGGGATTGCAGCAGTTGCAACGTCAGCTGCCCGGTCGGCACGGCGGCGGTGTGCAAGCCTGGCAAGGTCTCCGCCGCGATGGGGGATGGCACTTGCCAGCGCGAGCCAAGCTGCACTTGCCAGAGCAGTGCGCCCACACCAAAAAAATAGCCCGTCTTACCCCTTGCCCAAAGGGGTGAAGATTCAAGCATCAGCGACGTATTGCGCTCAGCGATTGCCCGAGCGATGCCCGCCGTCCCGACGCGGCGGCGGCGCACCGGAGCGGCCCGGCGCACCACCTCCAGAAGGACGCGGACCACGCCCCGGCTGACCGCCACGCGGCGCAGCGGCTTTCGCCGCACCACCGCCTGAGCGGCCACGGCCACCCTGGGGTGGACGCGCGGGGCGCGGCTCGCTGTTGATGGCAATCGCGTCGTTGCGCGGCACGAAGCCCTCGACTTGCAATACCGGAATTTCGCGCTTGATGACGCGCTGGATGTCCTTCAGCTCCTGCCGCTCGTCGCTGGCGACGAATGACAGCGCCTCGCCCTTGAGGCCCGCACGGCCGGTGCGGCCGATGCGATGCACGTAATCCTCCGGTACGTTCGGCAGCTCGAAATTGATGACGTGCGGCAGGTTGTCGATATCGATGCCGCGGGCGGCGATGTCGGTCGCCACCAGCACGCGGATGCGATTGGCCTTGAAATCGGCGAGCGCCTTGGTCCGTGCAGTCTGGCTCTTGTTGCCGTGCAGGGCAGCGGCACCGATGCCATTGGCGTTGAGGTGGTCGCAGATGCGGTTCGCGCCATGCTTCATGCGCGCGAAAACCAGCACCTGCTGCCAGTCACCCTGCTTGATGAGATGCACCAGGAGCTCGCGCTTGTGGCGCTGCTCGACCATCGTGATCTTCTGCGCCACCGATTCCACCGTGGTGTTGCGCGGGGCGATGTCGATTTCCTGCGGGTTGTGCAGGAACTGCTTGGCCAGCGTCCTGATCTCGTCGGAGAACGTCGCCGAGAACAACAGGTTCTGGCGCTTGGGCGGCAACATCTTCAGCACTTTCTTGATGTCGTGGATGAAACCCATGTCCAGCATGCGGTCGGCTTCGTCGAGGATGAAAGTCTCGATGTGGCTGAGGTCAGCCGTGCGATCGTTGGCGTGCTCCAGTAGACGGCCCGGCGTGGCGATGACGATATCGAGACCGCGCTTGAAGGCATCCACCTGCGGCTGATGGCCGACGCCGCCGAAGATCACCGCATGACGCAGGTGCAGGTGCGCCCCATAGGTGGCGACACTCTCGGCGACCTGTGCCGCCAGTTCGCGCGTGGGGGTCAGCACCAGCACGCGTGGCTGGCGCTTGGGATGCGAAGGCACGGTGGCGAGGCGGTGCAGGATCGGCAGCACGAAGGCTGCCGTCTTGCCGGTGCCGGTCTGTGCGGCGGCGAGCAGATCGGTGCCGGTGAGTACGGCGGGGATGGCGCGCTGCTGGATGGGTGTGGGAGTGCTGTAGCCCTCTTTGGCAACAGCAGACAGCAGGGCCGGATGCAGGCCCAGTTCGTTGAACGTCACGCGAATACTCCGAAGGTTGCGGAGTAGAAACCTCTCCGCGCGGGTTGTGCCAGCGCAAGGCTTGGCGACAAAAGGGCGCGGAGTATACGCGCTGGCTGCCGCGTCGTGCGTTTCCGTTCAGCGCAGATAGTTGAACAGGCTCAATCCCTGCACTTTCGCAAACGCCGCCTGCGCCGCCTGCAGCGACAGCGTGTGCAGTTGCAGACGGCTGATCGACTCGGCGTAGTCGAGATCGCGCACCTCGCTCATCGTGGTCTGCAACTGCGTGTCGAGGCCTTGCAGGCGGGTGTCCACGTCATCGAGCGTAGCGAGCCGCGAGCCAACCGAGGCACGCACCGTCGAGACATGTTCGATAGCCTCACCAAGTCCCGCCAGCGATTCCGAAAACTCGATCTGGTTCAGTGCACGCGCAGCATCGGTGCCAGGTTGGGCGAGCATGGCATCGATGGCGCTTTGCACGCGGGCAAAGAGATCGGTATTGCCGCCACTGGCGTCGGCGACGCGCAGAAACACCGCATCGCCGCTGTCGCCTTCGGCCATCGTACGGCCTTCGCCGACGGCCAGTTCACGCACGCTCTGGCTGCCGCTGTAGCTGACACCCGGTGCGGTATCGGTGAACGGTGCGCTGCCATCCTGCGTGCCGCCAAACAGGTAATGACCGAGGCCATCGCTGGTGTTGGCGATGTCGAACAACTGGTTTTTGAGCAGCGTCAGTTCGCTGGCGATCTGCTGGCGGTTTTCGCTGGAGAGTGCCGCACTGTTGGCCTGCACCGTCAGCTCGCGCACGCGGATCAGCGTATCGCCGGCCGAGGCCAGTGCGTTTTCCTCGGCACCCATGCGCTGGCGCAGTGTGGTGACATTGCCCCGCCATTGCGTGTGCTCGACCAGGGCCTGATCGAGCGCCATCACTTGCGCCATGCCGCTGGGGTTCTCGCCGGCCGTGGTGAACTTGACGCCGCTCGCCACCTGCTGCTGCGCCTTGGCCACCTCGACCTGCTGGTTGAGGATGTTGGCGAGGCTGCCATTGAAGAGTGCGGGGGTGGAGATGCGCATGGCCTATCTCCTTGTTGCTGCAATCAGCGTGTCAAACAGGCTGCTCGCGGTAGCGATGACTTGCGCTGCAGCTTGATAAGCCTGCTGGTAGCGGATGAGATTCGCGGCTTCCTCATCGAGGTTGACCCCCGATACCGCATCGCGCTCACGGATGCTCTGCGTGCG
>JAKFXK010000012.1 GCA_021731445.1 Nevskiaceae bacterium
TGTTCAAGCCCAAGCAGAAAGTAGTGACTTTCTTCGAGGGTTCGGTGAAAGGGCTGGTCGAGGGTGCGGCAGTGAACTTCCGTGGCGTGAAAGTGGGCAGCGTTGATCGCATCGTCTTGCAGTTCGCGCCCGGTTCGCTGGAGCCGCGCATCCCCGTCTACATGACCTTGCTGCCCGAGCAGATCAAGCTGATCGGTACCGGCGAGGATGGCAGCGACATCCCCTTCAGCGCCTACATCGAGAAGGGCCTGCGCGCCAAGCTCAGCATCGAATCCATCGTCACCGGCCAGCTGCTCATCGATCTCGATTTCCGCCCCGATGTGCCGGCGGTTTTCAACGGTTCGCGGGAGACGACTTACCCGGAAATCCCGTCGATGAAATCAGACTTCGATGTGCTCAAGGATCAACTCGCGCAGCTGCCGCTCCGACAGCTTGCCGATGACGTGAAGGGGATGGTCGACGCCTTCCAGGTATTGGCAAGAGGCACCGGCGACACCCTGGGAATCGTCGGTGAGGAATTGAAGGCCACGGCACTGAGCACCCGCAGGACGCTGGAGGAAGCGCAGACGACCATCAAGACACTCAACACGACTTTGCAATCGGTCGAGCGCACCTCGGAACAGGCGCGGCAGACGCTCTCCGCATCCGGCCCCGAACTCGAAGCCACCCTGCGCTCGGCCCGCGCCGCGATGGCGCGGGTGGAAGTCACCATGCAGGGTGCTGATGCAGCAGTTGCCCAAATTGGCGAGATTACTGCGCCGGGTGCGCCGATCCGCGCCGAGCTGGAGCAGACCCTGCGTGATCTCAGTGCCTCGGCTGAAGCATTACGCCACTTCGCCGACACCATCGAGCGCGAACCCAATGCCCTGGTTTTTGGCAAGGATTGATCCCATGACCCACCTCTTCCGCACCGCCTCACTGCTGATGCTCTCGCTCGCACTCGCCGCCTGTGCCAGCAGCACGCCCCGCAAGGAGCCCAAACGCCTGCTGCTGAACTACGAAGGCCCGGTTGCCGCCACACCGAGCACGCCACGTCCACGATTGGTGGTGCGCGCCGTCAGCGTGCCGGACTATCTCGACCGCCGCGAGCTGGTGCGCCGGGTGAGTGCTGCCGAGGTCGTCCGCGACCACAGCGCGTTCTGGGCCGAACGGCCGAGCAAGGCGATCACTCGCTGGGTGACACTCGCACTCGCCGCCCAGCGCAGCGATGCTTCGATAGAAAGCTTCAGCACCGCCGATGGCCGCGCGCCCGATGCGCTCTTGGCGATCACGCTCGATGGTTTCGAGCCAGGTGCCGACGGCATCCTCAGACTGCGCGGCGACTGGATGTATGCGCCCTATGGCTGCAAGGCGACGCAATCGGGCCGCTTCGATGCCGATGCGCCGGTCGCCGGCGACGATGCCGAAGCCTCGGTCGCGGCCTTGCAGCGCGCACTGGACAGTGCGGTGAAAGAACTCGCCAGGCAGCTGCCGCAGCTTGCCTTTTCGGTGCCGCCGCCGCGCTGAAAACCGCTGCGATATGCGACACTGACAGCTGTCTTCAAAGCCCCGCCTCCGTGATGTCCGACCGCCTCGTCACCGCTGCCACCGGATCCACCGACGAGGAGCGCATCGACCGCGCCATCCGCCCCAGCAAGCTGGCCGATTACGTGGGCCAGCAGCCGGTGCGGGAGCAGATGGGTCTGGCGATCGAGGCTGCGCGCCGCCGCAACGAGGCGCTCGACCATGTATTGATCTTTGGGCCGCCGGGGCTGGGCAAGACCACGCTCGCCAACATTCTCGCCACCGAAATGGGGGTGAACATCCGCGTCACTTCTGGCCCGGTGCTGGAGAAGGCGGGCGATCTCGCGGCACTCCTCACCAATCTCGAGCCGCGCGACGTGCTGTTTGTCGATGAAATCCATCGCCTTTCGCCGGTCGTCGAAGAAGTGCTGTACCCGGCGATGGAGGACTACCAGCTCGACATCATGATCGGCGACGGCCCAGCCGCCCGCTCGATCCGGCTCGACCTGCCGCCGTTCACGCTGATCGGTGCCACCACCCGCGCCGGGGCGTTGACCAGCCCGTTGCGGGATCGCTTCGGCATCGTCCAGCGTTTGCAGTTCTACGGGGTGGATGACCTCACGCAAATCGTCACCCGCAGTGCAGGCATTCTGGGCGCGCCGGTCGAGGGGCAGGGCGCGCACGAGATTGCACGGCGCTCGCGCGGCACGCCACGCATCGCCAACCGCCTGCTGCGCCGCGTGCGCGACTACGCCGAGGTGAAGGGGCAGGGTGTGATCACCGAGCAGATCGCCGCTGCCGCTTTGAAGATGCTCGATGTCGATGGCGAGGGCTTCGATCCGCTCGACAGAAGGCTGCTCGAAATCCTCATGCAACGTTTTGATGGTGGCCCTGCGGGTGTCGAGAGCCTGGCGGCAGCACTCAGTGAGTCGCGCGACACGATTGAGGACGTGATCGAGCCTTACCTGATCCAGCAGGGATTCCTGGAACGCACCCCAAGAGGCCGTGTGGCTTCGCTACGTGCCTATCAGCACTTGGGCATCACCGCGCCCAAGCGCAGCAGCGAGCTGTTCTGATGAGCGCAGTCTTCGTCTGGCCGACGCGCGTCTATTACGAAGACACCGATGCCAGCGGTGTGGTTTATCACGCCCGCGATCTGCACTTCTTCGAACGCGCCCGCAGCGAATGGCTGCGCGCGAGGGGGTGCAACCATCAGCAACTGGCGGAACGGTTTGGCGCGGCCTTTACCGTCGCCTCGCTCGAAATCCGCTACCGCCAGCCGGCAAGACTGGACGATCTGCTGGAAGTGACCGTCGCCATTGCGCAACAGGGCCGTGCCAGCCTGTTGTTCGAGCAAGGTCTGCAAAGGCCCGGTGAGCCGCAGAATCTGCTGGCAACGGCGCTGGTGAAGGTCGCTTGCGTCGATACCAGTAGTTTCAAGCCACGTACTTTCCCTGCTGGATGGCTTGAACCTTGAATGCCAAACAGCCAACCTATTCAATTAAGCTACCTCCCACCGCACACACTTAAAGAAAATCATGGGCACCACTGAAGGGCTTTCGTTTGCACATCTCATCCTGGCTGCCAGCCCGCTGGCGAAGATCATCTTGGCGATGCTCTTGCTCGCCTCGGTGGTTTCTTGGGCCGTGATCCTCACCAAGCGCAACCTGCTGTCGCGGGTCACCAAGGAATCGGTGGAGTTCGAGAACCGTTTCTGGGCCGGTGGCACGCTGGGCGATCTCTACAACTCGCTCGGACGCAGCGGCAAGGCAGAAGAAGGTGTGGCGGCGATCTTCAAGGCCGGTTACGAGGAGTTCACCCGCCAGCAGGGCAATGCCGCCCGCACCGACCCGGAAGATGCGCTGGCCGCCGTCCAGCGGCAGATGCGCGTCAGCCAGGTGCGTGAAGTGGAGCGCCTCGAAGGCGGTCTCTCGCTGCTCGCCACCGTGGCTTCGTCCAGCCCCTACGTCGGCCTGTTCGGCACCGTGTGGGGCATCATGTCGGCGTTCATCCAGATCGGTGCCGCCAAGCAGGCGACACTCGCCCAGGTTGCCCCCGGCATCGCCGAGGCACTGATCGCCACCGCCATGGGTCTGTTCGCGGCCATCCCTGCGATGATCGCCTTCAACTTTCTCACCAGTGGCGTCGAGCGGCTCGAGAGCCGCTACCACACTTTTGCGGAAGAGCTGGCCGGCATCATCGACCGCGGCCTGCGCGGTCACGGCCCTCAAGGCTAAGAGGGAACTCCCATGGCCATGAGCTATTCGTCGGGACGCCCCGGCAAGCGGCGCTTGAACGCCGAAATCAACGTGGTGCCCTACATCGACGTGATGCTGGTGCTGCTCATCATCTTCATGGTGACTGCGCCGCTGCTGACGCAGGGCATCGAGGTCGAACTGCCGCAGGCGGCTTCTGAAGACGTGAAAATCGACGACGAGCCAGTGACGCTTTCGGTCGACCGGAAAGGCCAGTACTTCCTCAACATCGGGGAAGAGCGATCCGCACCCCTGAGTGATGAGGAAGTGGTGCAGCGCGTCGGTGCGGTCATGCGCAACAAGCCGGAGACATTGATCCTGGTCGAGGGTGATACGGCCGTGGATTACGGCAAGGTTGCCAATGGCATGTCGCTGTTGCAGCGCGCCGGCGCAGCCAAGCTCGGTTTCGTGACGAAAGCGCCTGACAAGGTGCCAGCCCGCAAGTGAGCGATCCCAACAAGCAGCAGGCTGTGCTGGCGGCGGATATTGTCCCGGAGCGCACCGAAGAATCCATGACATCGGTCAAGCCGGTGCCTTTTGCCCTGGCCGTGGTCGGACACGCGCTGATCGGTGCATTGCTGGTGCTCGGCGTGCAGTGCTCGCCCAAGCTGCCGGAAGAGGTCGTCATCCAGGCTGTGCTGCTAGAAGAACCCATCGTTGGTGAAAAGCCGGTGACGGTGAAAGAGGCCGTCAAGCCCAAGCCGCCGGAGCCTAAGCCCCCGCCGCCGAAACCGGAGCCGCCCAAGCCCGAACCGCCCAAGCCAGATCCCGAGAAGCTCCGGCGAGAAGCCGAAGCGGCCGAGAAAAAGCGCGTGGAAGAAATCACCAAGCGTCAGGAGGAACTTCTGCTCTCGCAGCAGAAGGCCGAGGAGCAGCGCAAGGTCGCCGAGGAAAAAGCCAAGGCCGAAGCCGAGGCCAAAACCAAGCGCGAAACCGAGGAGGCTGCGCGCAAGGCCGCCGAGGAAGCCGCCCGCAAAGCCGCACTCGAAGCCGAGCAGAAGCGCTTGGCCGAGATCGAGGACGCCAAGCGCAAGGCCGCCGAGGCGGCCGAAAACCAACGCAAGGCGGAGGAAACCGCGCGGCGTGAAGCACTGGCAAGGCAGCTTGCCGCCGAAGAGGCGGCGCGCATGGCAGCCATCCGCGCGGATTCCCAGAAACTCTGGGCGCGTGCGCTGGCAGAAGCCTTGCGGCGTAACTGGCTGCGCCAGCCGGGTGCCGACAACTTCGTCTGCAAGGTCAAGATCAGGATGCTGCCCAATGGTCAGGTCATCAATGCCGCCATCGTCAGCAGCTGTGGGTCGACCCTGCTCGATGATTCGGTCATCAGTGCAGCCAACAAGGCTTCTCCGCTGCCATTGCCGAGCGAGCCTTCAGCCTTCGTGCCGGAAGTGACGGTGACGTTCAGGCCCTGAGAGTCTGTCAACGTTTTAGAATGGCCTTGTCCCAACCCGTCTCAAAGAAAGTAATGTCATGACCATGCAGAACCGCTTTGTCTCGCTTCTCAAGTTGCCACTCATGCTCTGCCTGCTGTGCGTCGGTGCCGCACAAGCCCAGCTCGAAATCGAGGTGGATAGCGGTGAAGTGGGTGCCAAGCCCATCGCCATCGTGCCGTTCGCCACCCCGGCGGATCTCAGTTTCGATGTCGCGCAGATCGTCGAGGCGGATCTGGTGCGTTCCGGTCTGTTCCGCAGCATCCCGCGCACCGACATGCTGGAAAAGCCGACCGAGCCTGCCAAGATCAACTACCGCAACTGGCGCGCGGTGGGTATGGAGAACCTCGTGATCGGTTCGCTCAGCCGCACCGGCAAGGGTGTGGCGGTGCGCTTTTTCCTGATGGATGCCACCCGTGGTGCGCAGCTGATCGGTTTCGACATGCCGGCGGTGGGGCCTGAGCAGCTGCGCGTGGTCAGCCACCAGATCGCTGACCTCATCTACGAAAAACTCACCGGCAACAAGGGCTATTTCAACACCCAGATCGCCTATGTCACCGCTTCAGGCTTCGGCCCCGGCCGCCGGTTCGAGCTGGTGGTGGCGGATGCCGACGGCTTCAACCCGCGCACCATCGCCACCTCGCGCGAACCGCTGATGTCGCCGACCTGGGCGCCGGATGGCAAGCGACTCAGCTATGTCGGCTATGAGCGTGGGCGCTCCTCCATCTTCGTGCACACACTGGCATCGGGGGAGCTCAGGAAGCTGGTGTCCGAAAAAGGCATCAACGGCTCGCCCGCCTGGTCGCCCGACGGCAGCAAGATGGTCGTCACTCTGTCTTTCGAGACCAATCCTGATCTCTACCTCATCGACCTCAATGGCGGCGCGCGTCGCCGCCTGACCGAACACTACGGGATCGACACCGAAGCCACTTTCTCGCCGGATGGTCTGCAAGTGGCCTTTACTTCCGACCGTGGCGGCAGCCCGCAGGTGTATGTCATGTCCATCAATGGCGGCGAGCCGCGCCGCGTCACTTTCCAGGGTCGCCAGAACCTGCGTCCCCGGTTCTCGCCGGATGGCAGGAGCCTTTTGGTGGTGAATGCCGAGGGTGGCCGATACACTATCGGCACGGTTGACCTGCAATCCGGCTCCTTCAACAAGCTCACCGACGGTCCGCTGGACGAAAGCCCGAGCTATGCACCCAACGGCACGGTGGTGATCTATGCCACCTCCAGCCGCGGCAATGCCGAACTCGGCACGGTGACGACGGACGGTCGCGTGCGGCAACGCCTGCGCCAGCCCGGTGAGGTGCGTGAGCCATCCTGGGGCCCGGCAGTCCGCTAAGGCGGCAGTCAGGCGTATCGGATTTCATCACGCCACGAAACAAGTTTTGAACATTCAATAATTGATACAAGGAGTTGCAAGTGAACAACCATTTCGTCCTCAGCGCTGTCCTTTTCGCCGCCATTGCGGCCACCGGCTGCGCCAGCAAGGGCAACAAGGACCTGCCGCCACCGCCGTCCGATGCGGTCTACGACGGTGGCATTGCCACCAGCGGGGCTGGCGGCGTTGCTGCGAGCGGTTCCGGCAATGCGATTGCCACGCCGCCGACCAAGCCGGTCGGGCCTGGCTACGACCTTACGAGCAAGCTGGTGTATTTCGATTACGACAGCGCCGACATCAACACGGCAGGCCAGGGTGTGATCGCCAACTACGGCAAATACCTGACCGTTTCGCCTAGCGCCAAGATCCGCCTTGAAGGCCATACCGACGAGCGTGGCTCTTCGGAATACAACGTCGCCTTGGGCGAGCGTCGCGCGCAGACGGTAGCCCGCGAACTGAAGGCCGCAGGCGTGACCGACGCCCAGCTCTCCATCGTCAGCTATGGCGAGGAGCGTCCGGCAGCGCCGGGTTCGAGCGAAGAGTCATACGCCTTGAATCGCCGTGTCGAGTTTGTCCAGCCTTGATAGCCGCCTGACTAACGACCTTCGACAAGCGACCCTAAAGCGGATGCGTCCCATGAAGTTTCTGCCCCTGACCCTGCTGCTGGCATTCGCCACGGCGGCCTGCACGCCGCTTTCCCGCACGGGCGAAGAAGTGATCTCGCCGGAAGAAATGCGCCTGCGCGCCATTGAGTCCAAGGTCGAGGCAATGTCCAAGCGGATCAACATCGTCGAGAACAAGGACGACACCAAGCTGCAGGATGAGCTGCGCAACATGCGTGGCGAGCTGGAGCGGATGCGCTTTGAGCAGGAGACACAATCGCGGCGTGGCAAGGATGCCGATGGCGATATCGAACGTCGCCTGCAGCGGCTGGAAGCGGCACCGGCAGCGGCGCTGCCATCAGCGGATGCGGCGCTTGCGCCCGCCGTACCACCGGTCATCTACTCGCCCACTGTCGAGCCGTCTGCAACTGGCGCCGCGACGGCCGATGCTGGCGATGCCGCTGCGGAACAGACGGCTTACCTGAAGGCATTCGACGCCCTCAAGGCCGGCAAGTACGACGGGGCCATCACCGGCTTCCGTGCCATGCTGGATCGCTGGCCTCAGGGCAACTTCGCCGACAACGGTTGGTACTGGCTGGGCGAGTCGCAATATGTGAAGCGCCAGTACAAATCGGCGCTGGAGTCCTACACCACGCTGGTCGAGCGTTTCCCTGCCAGTCCCAAGGTACCGGATGCGCTGTTCAAGAGCGGGCTGACGCATGCCGAACTCAAGCAGACCGATCAGGCAAGGGCTGCCTGGCGGCGGGTCATGAAGGATTACCCCAACGCCAACGCAGCCGGACTCGCCCGGCAACGTCTGGCACAGACGCCCTGAAGCGCCTCGCCCGTGTCTGCTGACACGCGAGCCGGAGACCCGCGTAGCGGGCACTTGAGCGCCGAGCGTGTCCTTCCGGCGGCTACCGCACCCATTTTGCTACGCGAAAACACCGTGTCGCCGCCGGACGATCTTCCTCTCGCTCCGCAGGCTCTTGCGGTTGAAGTGCCGCGCCTCAAGATCACCGAAGTGTTTTGCTCGCTGCAAGGCGAGTCGTCTTATGTGGGTTGGCCTACCGTGTTCGTGCGACTCACAGGCTGCCCGCTGCGTTGCGGCTATTGCGACACCGCCTATGCCTTCCATGGCGGCAACTGGAAAACCCTGCCGGAGTTGCTCGACACCGTACGGGGGTTTGGCGTGCGCCATGTCTGCGTCACCGGCGGCGAGCCGCTGGCGCAGAAAAACTGCCTGCCGCTGCTGACGGCGCTCTGCGATGCAGGCTATTCGGTTTCGCTGGAAACCAGTGGTGCCATCGACATCAGCAGCGTCGATCCACGTGTGGCCCGCATCGTCGACGTGAAAACGCCCGGCTCTGGCGAGGCGGCCAGAAACCGCTGGGAAAATCTGCCTTTACTGACGGCCCATGATGAGGTGAAGTTCGTGCTCTGCTCGCGCGAGGACTACGACTGGGCGCGCGGAATCGTTGTCGAACATGGCCTCACCGCACGCTGCGACGTGCTGTTCTCGCCCAGCCATCACCAGATCAAACCGCGTGAACTGGCTGACTGGGTGGTGGCCGACCGCCTGCCGGTGCGCATGCAGTTGCAGCTGCATAAAGTGCTCTGGGGCGAGGAGCCGGGACGTTGAGCGTGAAAAAAGCCGTCGTTCTGCTTTCCGGCGGGCTAGATTCCGCCACCGTACTCGCCTTGGCGAAAGCCGAAGGTTATGAGTGCCATGCCCTGTCTGTTGCCTACGGTCAGCGCCACAGCGCCGAACTGGTGGCCGCCGTGCGGCTGGCCGAACAGCTCGGTGCGGCCAGCCACAAGCACATCCAGGTCAATCTCGATGCCATCGGGGGCTCTGCCCTGACCGACCTAAGCATTGCCGTGCCGGAGACCCAGACGACGGGTATTCCTGTCACCTATGTGCCGGCACGCAACACGATGTTTCTCGCTCTGGCGCTTGGACAAGCAGAGGTGGTGGGTGCGCGGACGCTGTTCATTGGCGTCAATGCGGTGGACTACTCGGGATATCCCGACTGTCGCCCCGCTTTTATCGAAGCGTTCCAGCACCTCGCCAGTGTCGCTACCAAGGCAGGCATCGAAGGGATGGGGTTTGAAGTGCGCACACCGCTCATTTCGATGAGCAAGGCAGAGATCATCCGCAAGGGTGTTGCCCTTGGGGTGGATTTTGCCGAGACGGTGTCCTGCTACCAGGCGGATACGGAAGGCCGTGCCTGTGGGCGTTGTGACTCCTGCCGTATTCGCAGCGAGGGTTTTGCGACAGTAGGCTTGCCGGATCCGACTCGCTATCGCTGAGCCGGTTTGGGTGCAGGCATGTTCCTGCCAGATTTGTCATCTGAATGTAATATGTAGTGGCTGTTGATGGAGACAGCACACAACAAACACATAAACCCAAAGGAACCCAAATGTTCAAAAAACTATGCCTTGCCTCACTTCTCGCCCTGCCTGCCGCAGTGATGGCAGATGGGCTTTCCTACAAGTTCATCCAAGCTGATTACCTCATTGCCGATGGTGATGGCGGCAGCCTCAATGGTTTTGGCCTCTCCGGTTCCTATCTTGTCGCGCCGCAGTTTTTCCTGGCTGGCAGCTATTCCCGCTTCAAGGACTCCGGTGTCGAGCTCTCGACCATCACCGGCGGTGCGGGCTTCCGGCACGCGCTGACGCCGACAGTTGATTTCAATGCCACAGCAGATATCGTGTTTGCCGAGATCGACGCGGGTGGCGGTGCTTCTGCCGATGACACCGGCTACAGCATTGGCGCGGGGCTGCGCGCCATGCTGGCACCGCAATTCGAACTCAACGGTGGTGCGGCCTACACCGATATTGCCGACGAAGGTGAGCTGGGCTTCGATCTCGGTGCGGTGTTCTCCTTCACGCCGCAGCTGGCGCTGGTGGGTGGCATCAGCGTTGGCGATGACTTTGGCGATGATGGCAGGCTGTACAACATCGGTGGCCGTTTCATGTTCTAGTGGCCGTTGCAGCAAAAGAGGCCCCGCAATGCGGGGCTTTTTTGTTGCGCCTGAGGCAACTTACTGCGCTGGATTCAGCTTGACGCTACGCTTGGCGGTATGAGCAAGACCTATTCCCGCATTGCCGGTACCGGCAGCTATCTCCCCGCCCGCAGCGTCAGCAACGCCGAATTGCAGACCACCATCGAAACCAGCGACGAGTGGATCGTCTCGCGCACCGGCATCGAGTCGCGCCATGTCGCTGCCGAAGGTGAGATGACCAGCGATCTCGCCCTGCACGCCTGCCAGCGTGCGATGGAGGCTGCGGGCATCAGCGCCGGGGAGGTAGATTTGATCATCTGCGCCACCACCACGCCGGACATGGTGATGCCCTCCACCGCCTGCCTGCTGCAAGCCAAGCTGGGTGTGAAGCAGGGTGCGGCCTTTGATGTGCAGGCGGTCTGCACCGGCTTCATCTATGCGCTCTCGCTGGCCGACAGGCTGGTGGCCAGCGGCGCGCACAAATGCGCGCTGGTGGTGGGTGCCGAGGTGTTCTCGCGTCTCCTGGACTGGAGCGACCGCCGCACTTGCGTGCTGTTTGGCGATGGCGCGGGCGCAGTGGTGCTCAAGCCTGCTGCTGAACCCGGCATCTACTCCAGCCATCTGCACGCGGACGGCTCGCTGAGCCACATCCTGCAAGTCGATGGTGGAATCGCCAATGGCGTTGTGAGGGGCAATCCCTTCGTGCAGATGGATGGTCAGGCGGTGTATCGCACCGCCGTGCGGGTGCTCGCCGAGTGCGCCCGCGAGGCACTGAACCACAGCCAGATGACCATCGCCGATGTCGACTGGCTAGTGCCGCACCAGGCCAATGTCCGCATCCTCAACACGACGGCGGACAAGCTCGGCCTGCCGATGGAAAAAGTCGTCACCACCGTCGCCCGCCAGGGCAATACCTCGGCGGCCTCAGTGCCCCTGGCGCTGGATGCCGCCACCCGCGATGGCCGCATTCAGTCCGGCCAGAACGTACTGCTGGTCGGTGTTGGTGCGGGCATGACCTGGGGCTCGGTGCTGTTGCGCACCTAACCATGCAGCTGGCCCTGGCCCCGATGGAGGGCCTAGTGGATCACATCCACCGCGATGTGCTGACCCGTGCGGGCGGCATCGACTGGTGCGTGACCGAGTTCATCCGTGTCAACGACAGTCTCTTGCCCGCCCATGTGTTCCGTCGCTTTGCACCGGAGCTGGCCGAGGGTGCCGTGACCCGCGCGGGTACCGAGATGCGTGTGCAGCTGCTCGGCTCCAACCCGGAGATGCTGGCGGAGAACGCCGCGTTTGCCTGCACACTCGGAGCGCCGGTGATCGACTTGAACTTCGGCTGCCCGGCGAAGACGGTCAACAAGTCACGTGGTGGCGCGGTGTTG
Organism: Nevskiaceae bacterium; assembly: GCA_021731445.1. GTDB lineage: Bacteria > Pseudomonadota > Gammaproteobacteria > Nevskiales > Nevskiaceae > Stagnimonas. Next base: position 11,562 of record JAKFXK010000012.1, read on the forward strand.
CTCAAGGAGCCGGAGCTTTTGCACCGCATCCTCGTCGCAGTGCGCGCGGCGGTGCCGCCGCACATTCCGGTCACGGCCAAGATGCGCCTGGGCTATGAGAACACCGATAACGCGCTCGACTGCGCGCGCGCGCTGGCCGAGGGCGGTGCGGCGCAACTCGTCGTACATGCCCGCACCAAGACGGATGGCTACAAACCGCCGGCACATTGGGAGTGGATCGCCCGCATCCAGGACGTGGTGCATGTCCCGGTCTATGCCAACGGCGAAATCTGGAGCGTGGCCGACTGGCGGCGGTGCCAGGCCATCTGTGGTGCGGCCCACTACATGCTGGGTCGAGGATTGGTGGCGATGCCCGATCTGGCCGTGCAGATCCGCGCCGCACAAAGCGGTCGCGAGATCGTGCCGCTTACCTGGTGCCAGGTGCTGCCCATGGTGCAGGACTTCTGGCAGCAGCAGCGCACCTGCTACCCGCAGCGTTTTGCGCCTGGCCGGCTCAAGCAGTGGCTGGTGTGGCTGGCGCGCAACTATCCCGAAGCCAAGGCCCTGTTCGCCGCCGTGCGCACGGAGTCTGATTGCCAAGTCCTGAATCGCCTGCTGGCCGTAGCGGCCGCACCGTAGCGTGCACTGTACACACGAGCCTGCGTGCAAAAGTCCGTCTGCACACTGCACGCGACGGGCTGCTTTTTGATCTTGAAATACGCCAAAACACGCCCATTTGAGTGCAACAGGCGGTAATCTCCGCCACCCTTTGAATTCACCTGCCATGACTGACGCCCCCAACCCGACGCCAGAGCTGACTCCCGATGCGCCCGAGGCCGCCACGCTGCCGCCGCACGAAGCGGAAATCGCCGCTCTGAAAACCCAGCTTGCCGATGCGCAAGTTGCTGTTGCGGCCGCCCGCGATGCGCAGTTGCGCGCCGCCGCCGAAGCCGAAAACCGCATCCGCCGTGCCGAGAACGAGGCTGCCAAGGCCAAGAAGTTTGCAGCCGAAGATGTGGTGCGCGAGTTCCTCGGCCTCACCGATTCACTTGAACTCGGCATGAAAGCGGCTGGCCCCTCGCCCGAAGGTGTGGCCAAGGCGCTCGTCGAAGGCATGGCGATGACGCTCAAGCAACTATTGTCGGCGCTCGAAAAAAATGGCGTGAAGCAGCTTGATCCTGTCGGCCAGGCCTTCAATGCCGAACATCACCAGGCCATGAGCATGGCGCCGGGCGGCGACGTGCCCGCCAACCATGTGCTGAGCGTGATGCAGAAAGGCTATCTGCTGCACGACCGCCTGCTGCGTCCCGCGCTCGTCGTGGTGGCACAGGCCATCGGTGTCACCACATTCGTCGCATCGAATCTGCCGCCCAGTCCAACCTCCAACACCGCCACATCGACTCCTGAATCGGCAAAATGCTGAAAGGCCGTAGCCGTCGTATATTCAAAAAATGTCGGCGCC
>JAKFXK010000057.1 GCA_021731445.1 Nevskiaceae bacterium
TTGCCCAGCGTGTGACCAAAGCCACGCTCCAGGGGCTCCAGCGAGACGCGAGCGCGGTTGGGACCAGCCTGCTCGACTTCGATGGTGCGCGGTTTCAGCAAATCGTTGACGATGCCCTGCATTGAAAATCCTTATAAAACTTGCGTTGTCGGCCGCAAAGCCGACGTTGATACGGTGAAAACCTATTACTTGCTGTAAAGCTCGACCACGAGGTTTTCGTTGATGTCCGGCACAATCTGGCCGCGCTCAGGTGCCGACTTGAAGGTTCCCTTGAGGCCCTTCTCATCGACATCGAGCCAGTCGGGAAACCCGACCTGCGAGGCCAGAGTCAGCGAAGCGGCAATGCGCAGCTGGTTCTTTGACTTCTCGCGCACCGTCACCACGTCACCAACGGCAACCTGGTAGGAGGGGATGTTGACTGGCTTGCCGTTGACTTCGATGGCCTTGTGGCCGACGAGCTGGCGCGCTTCCGAACGGGTTGAAGCAAAGCCCATGCGGTAGACGACGTTGTCGAGGCGGGCTTCGAGGAAGCGCAGCAGGTTGAGACCGGTTGCCCCCTTGGTGCCACTGGCCTTCAGGTAATAGTTGCGGAACTGACGTTCCAGCACGCCATACATGCGCTTCAGCTTCTGCTTTTCAGCGAGCTGGTTGGCGTAGTCGGACAGACGTGGCTTGACAGCACCGTGCTGACCAGGACGGGTTTCGAGCTTGCATTTGGTTTCCAGGCTGCGAGCGCGGGACTTGAGCAGCAAGTCCATGCCGGCACGGCGGGAGAGTTTGCACTTGGGGCCAATATAACGAGCCATGATTTTTCTCTGTTCTCTTAGACGCGACGACGCTTGGCGGGACGGCAGCCGTTGTGCGGAATCGGCGTCACATCAACGATGTTGGAAACCTTCATGCCGGCAGCATTGAGCGCACGTACGGCGGACTCACGGCCGGGGCCGGGGCCTTTCACGAACACTTCGACGTTTTTCACGCCGTGCTCCGCAGCTGCCGTGGCGGCACGCTCGGCAGCAACACCAGCCGCGAACGGCGTGGATTTGCGCGAACCCTTGAAGCCGCAGGCACCAGCGGTGGACCAGGAGAGCGCGTTGCCCTGACGGTCGGTGATGAGCACGATGGTGTTGTTGAAAGACGCGTGAACGTGGACGACGGCGTCGGTGACGTTCTTCTTGACTTTCTTGCGCTTTGCAGCGACTGCGGCTTGGGGTGCGGCCATGATGAATCCTTATGCTTTCTTGTTGGAGGCGACAGTCGCCTTGCGCGGACCCTTGCGGGTGCGGGCGTTGGTGCGGGTGCGTTGGCCGCGGATCGGCAGACCACGGCGGTGACGCTGGCCGCGATAGGTCCCCATGTCCACCAGGCGCTTGATGCTCATTGACACTTCGCGACGCAGGTCGCCTTCGACAATGTACTTGGCGATTTCGGCTCGCAGTTGATCCAGCTCACCCTCGGTGAGAGTGCGGATCTGCACCGCCGGATTGATGCCGGCAGCAGCGCAGATCTTCTTGGAGCGGGTTGCCCCGATGCCGTAGATCGACTGCAGCGCAATCACCGTGTGCTTCTTGTCAGGGACGTTTACGCCCGCGATACGTGCCATATGCCACTTCCTTACTTAAGCCCACCAAAAAGGGCGCGGAGTCTAATGAAAACCGGGATACCTTGCAAGACCAGCGGCTTTTCAGCCCTGGCGCTGTTTGTGGCGGAGATCGGAGGAACAGATGATCCGGACCACACCGCTACGACGCACAACTTTGCAGTTGCGGCACATTTTCTTCACCGAAGCGCGCACTTTCATGGCTACTACCTTGTTGGGTTCTGCGTGACTGATTGACGGGGGCTCGCCAGCCGACCCGACACTTTTGTAGGACTGCCATCGGCTTTCTTGCCGAGGGTCTTGAGGTTCTGCTTTTCAAGCAGTCCCTGGTATTGGTGTGACATCAGGTGTGCTTGCAGCTGTGCCATGAAATCCATGACCACCACGACCGTGATCAGCAGCGAGGTGCCGCCGAAAACAAAGGGGATGGAGAACTGCGCAATCATGATTTCCGGCACCACGCAGATCGCCGTGATGTAGAGCGCACCTGCCACCGTGAGGCGGGTGAGCACGGAGTCGATGTAGCGGCCCGTCTGCATACCGGGTCGAACGCCAGGGATCACGGCACCGGACTTCTTCAGGTTTTCCGCAGTCTCGCGGCTGTCGAACACCAGTGCGGTATAGAAGAAGCAGAAGAAGATAATCATCGCGGCGTAAAGCACGGTGTGCAGTGCCTGGCCGGGCGAGAGCGCATTGGCGAGTTTTTGCAGGAAACCCGCTTCACCCTCGCCAAAGAAGCTGACGATCGAGGCCGGGAACAAGATGATCGACGAGGCAAAAATGGGCGGGATGACGCCGGCCATGTTGAGCTTCAGCGGCAGGTGCTGCGTCTGTGCCGCAAACACTCGATTGCCTTGCTGGCGACGCGCGTGATGGATCGGGATGCGACGCTGTGCACGCTCCACGTAGACCACGCCCCAGGTCACAAGACCAATCATCACGAACAGAGCGATGACGAGCAGGCCATTGAGCGAGCCTTCGCTGACCAGCTGGGCTGTCGAGGCCAGGGCACTGGGCAGGCCAGCGACAATGCCCGCAAAGATGATCATCGACATGCCATTGCCGACACCGCGCTCGGTGATCTGCTCACCCAGCCACATCAGGAACATGGTGCCGGTGACGAGCGACACGGCAGCGACGAAGACGAAACCATAACCGGGGAAGATCGCCACACCACTTTTCTGCAGAGCCGTCGCCGCGCCGATGGACTGGAAGATGGCGAGGCCGAGTGTGGCCCAACGCGTGTAACGCGTGATCTTGCGACGACCCGCTTCGCCTTCCTTCTTCAGCTCCTTCAGCTGCGGCACTGCCGCGGCCATCAGCTGCACGATGATCGATGCCGAGATGTAGGGCATCACCCCGAGCGCGAAGATCGAGAGGCGCTCCAGAGCACCGCCGCTGAACATGTTGAACATGCCCAGAATCGTGCCCTTCTGCTGCTCGAACAAGGAAGCCAGTTTGCCCGGATCGATGCCCGGCACCGGGATGAACGAACCGATGCGATAAACCACCAACGCACCCAGCAAGAACAGCAGACGATTGAGTACGTCCTTGCTCTTGGTCAGGTCCGGCATCATCGGCGCGGAAGCGTTGGTGGCCATTTAGGTCTCGTGATCTGGTGAGTGCGGGATGCTGCTTTCTGGAACTTATTCGGCGAAGACGCCACCGAGGGCTTCGACGACCTCTTTCGCGCCCTTGGTGGCGCGCACACCCTTGAAGCTGACCTTGCGGGTCAGCGTGCCAGACTTGATGAGCTTGGCCGTCTCGACCATCGCGTCAACAACGCCCGCCGCCTTGAGTGCAGCGAGGTCGATCTCGGTGGCGCTCATCTTCTCGATCTCCGAGAGACGCACTTCGCCGGTCAGCATTTTGATCGGCGACTTGAAACCGCGCTTCGGCAGGCGGCGCTGGATGGGCATCTGACCACCCTCGAAGCCGACCTTGTGGTAGCCACCCGAACGGGCGCGTTGACCCTTGTGACCACGGCCGGCGGTCTTGCCGAGGCCGGAGCCGATGCCGCGACCAACGCGGGTGCGGGTTGGCTTGCTGCCCTTGGCGGGCTTGATGGAATTGAGTTTCATGTTAGTTCAGCTCTTCAACTTTCAGCATGAAGCGCGACTTGTTGACCATGCCCATGTTCTCAGGGGTGGCCGACACGATCACGGACTGGTGCATCTTCTTGAGGCCAAGGCCGTTGACGCAGTTGACGTGCATCTTCAACTGGGCGGCGAGGCTGCGGATCAGCGTGAGCTTGATCTGCTTGGGGGCAGTTGCAGCGTTCATTTGCTGGACACTCCGAGAATCTCGGACACCGTCTTGCCGCGCTTGGCAGCGATGTCGGAGGGCAGGTTCATTTTCTGGATGGCATCGACGGTGGCGCGGATCACGTTCATCGCGTTACGCGAGCCGTAGGTCTTGGCCAGGATGTTGGTGACGCCAGCGACTTCAAACACCGAGCGCATCGCGCCACCGGCGATGACGCCCGTGCCGTCCGAAGCGGGCTTGAGCATGACGCGGGTCGCACCATGCGTGCCGATCACTTCGTGCTGGATCGTATGGCCACGCAGGGCGACCGTCACCATGTTCTTGCGCGCCTGGTCCATCGCCTTGCTGATGGCAGCCGGCACTTCGCGTGCCTTGCCATAACCGAAGCCGACGCGGCCAGCACCGTCACCAACGACCGTGAGGGCGGTGAAGCTGAACTGCTTGCCGCCCTTGACCGTCTTGGAGACGCGGTTGGTGGCAACCAGCTTCTCCTTCAGATCACCCTGGGTGTCGTCGCCGCTGTTGTTGCTTTGATAGTTGCTTGCCATGTCTTAGAACTCCAGGCCGGCTTCACGCGCGGCATCTGCCAGCGCCTGCACGCGGCCGTGATACTGAAAACCGGAACGGTCGAATGCGACAGTGGTGATGCCAGCGGCTTTCGCGCGCTCGGCAATCACAGCACCCACCTTCTTGGCGGCATCGACATTGCCGGTGCCGCTTAGCCCTGCGACGACTTCCTTCTCCACCGTCGAGGCGGCGACCAGCGTCTTGCCCTCGAAGATGATCTGGGCATACATGTGGCGCGGGGTGCGGTGGATCGTCAGACGATGCGCGCCCAGCTGGGTGATCTTGGCGCGGGTGCGACGGGCGCGGCGCAGACGGGTTGATTGGGTCTTGTTGCTCATGGTCAGTTCGCCTTACTTCTTCTTGGCTTCTTTCAGCACGACCTTCTCGGTCGAATAACGCACGCCCTTGCCCTTGTAGGGTTCCGGCGGACGCTTGGCACGGATCACGGCAGCGAGCTGCCCGACCACATGCTTGTCTGCACCCTTGATGATGATCTCGGTGGGGATCGGCGTTTCCACCGTCACGCCCGTGGGCACTTCGATGTTGACGGGATGCGAGAAGCCGGCCTGAAGGTCGAGCATCTTGCCCTTCATGGCGGCGCGATAACCGACGCCGACCAGCTGCAGCTTGATCTCGTAGCCCTTGGTGACGCCCACCACCATGTTGTTGATGATGGCGCGGATGGTGCCCGACTTCGCCTTGCTGACGATGAGGGATTCCGGCGTGAGCGTGACGGCGCCGTCTTTCACGTCGATGGCGATGCCCTGCGGCAGCGGCAGCGTCAAGGTGGACTTGGCACCTTTGACGGACACGACACCGGCAGCGGACGAGACCTGCACGCCGGCGGGGAGTTTGATGGGGTTTTTAGCAACGCGGGACATGGTTGCTCCTTTAAGCGACGAGGCAGATGATTTCGCCACCCTGACCGTCAGCGCGCGCGCGACGGTCAGAGACCACACCCTTGGGGGTGGAGATGATGGCGACACCAAGGCCACCGAGCACTTTCGGGAGTTCGTCCTTGCCCTTGTAGACGCGCAGCGAAGGTGTGGAGATGCGTTGCAGCTTCTCGATCACCGGCTTGCCTGCGAAGTACTTGAGGGTGACGGAGATCGTCTTCTTGTTGCCTTCGGCCGTGACGGCGTATTCGGCAATGTAGCCCTCCTCCTTCAGCACGGCGGCAACCGCCTCGCGCAGCTTGGAGGACGGGGAGACGATGAATTTTTTGCGCGCTTGCTGACCGTTGCGGATACGGGTCAGAAAGTCGCCGATAGGATCGTTGATGCTCATGTCAAATCTTCTTCGGGACGGTGGGCCACAAACTCAAGGTTTGCAGGTGTAACTAAACTTTTGTTGTCCGCCGCGAGGCGGACGTTGATACGGTGAAACCAGCGTTGATACGGTTAGCCAACTTACCAACTGGCCTTTTTGAGACCCGGCAGCTCGCCACGCATGGCAGCCTCGCGGAGCTTGTGACGGCCCAGGTTGAACTTGGAGTAGACACCGCGTGAGCGGCCGGTGATCGCGCAGCGGTTGCGCTGGCGGCACTTGGAGGAATCGCGCGGCAGCTTCTGCAGCTTGACCACAGCAGCCTCTTTGTCTTCAAACGAAGCCGTCGTCGAGCTGATCAGCTCCTTGAGGGCTTTACGCTTCTTGCCGTGCTGCTCCGCCAGCTTTTTGCGGACGACTTCACGGTTCAGCATGTTCATCTTGGCCATAGGCTTGCTCGACTCTTACTGCTTGCGGAAAGGGAACTGGAAGGCTTCAAGCAGGGCCTTGGCCTCTGCGTCCGTCTTCGCGCTGGTGGTGATGGTGATATTCATGCCGCGCAGCATGTCGATCTTCTCGTATTCGATTTCCGGGAAGATGATCTGTTCCGTGATGCCGAAGTTGTAGTTGCCGGCACCATCGAAGCCCTTGGGCGAGAGGCCACGGAAGTCACGGATACGCGGCAGCGCCACGCACACCAGACGCTCCAGGAACTCCCACATGCGCTCGCGACGCAGCGTCACTTTCACGCCGACGGGAAAGTTCTCGCGCACCTTAAAGTTCGAGATGGCGATCTTGGTCTTGGTGATGACCGGCTTCTGGCCCGCGATGGCGGTCATGTCGGCCACGGCAGCCTCGATCACCTTGCGGTCCTGGGTGGTTTCGCCCACGCCCATGTTCAGGGTGATCTTCTGGATGCGCGGCACGGCCATCGTGTTCACGCCCAGCTTGGTCTTCAGCTCGCCAACGACCTTGTCGTGGTAGAGCGTTTCAAATGTCGGAGTCATGTCACTCATCTTTAGCCCACCAATTCGTTGTTGGACTTGAAAATACGAACCTTCTTGTCGCCTTCCGTACGGAAGCCGACGCGGTCGCCCTTGCCGGTCTTGGGGTTGAAAACGGCAACGTTGGAAACGTCAATCGGCATTTCCTTCTCGACAATGCCACCAGCCACGCCCGCATTGGGGTTGGGCTTGGTGTGCTTCTTGGCGATGTTGATGCCGCCAATCACGAGCTTGCCTTCGTCGACGAGCACCTGCGACACCGTGCCGCGCTTGCCCTTGTCTTTGCCGATAGTGATGATGACTTCATCACCTTTCTTGATTTTTTTCATGTTCGTGTAAGCCTTAAATCACTTCAGGGGCCAGCGACACGATCTTCATGAACCGGTCGCGCAGCTCGCGCGTCACGGGCCCAAAGATGCGGGTGCCGATGGGTTCCATCTTGGCGCTGATGAGCACGGCCGCGTTGGTGTCGAAGCGGATGGCGGAGCCATCGTTGCGACGGATCGGATAGCGGGTGCGCACGACGACGGCGTCATACACCTCGCCCTTCTTCACCTTGCCGCGCGGGATGGCTTCTTTCACCGTGACTTTCACGATGTCGCCAACCGCTGCGTAGCGGCGGTAGGTCGAGCCCTTCACCTGGATGACCTGCATCATCTTCGCGCCGCTGTTGTCAGCGCCGTGGAGGAACGATTCTTGTTGGATCATTTCAGGTGTTCCTTAGACGGCCGCTTTTTCAAGGACTTCGACCAGCTTGAAGTGCTTGGTGGCGGAGAGCGGACGGGTCTCAACGATGGCCACGAGATCACCCTCTTTGCACTCGCTGTTCTCGTCGTGCGCGTGCAGTTTCGAGGTCTTGCGCAGAATCTTGCCGTAGAGCGGGTGTTTGACCTGACGCTCGACGACGACCGTGATGGTCTTCATGGCCTTGTTGCTGGACACGCGGCCAACGATGCGGCGCTCCGGCTTGACGGCGGTAGTGTTTGCTTCGCTCATTTCGCGGCTGCCTTCTGCTGATTCAGGATCGTCTTGACGCGGGCAATGCTCTTGCGTGCGTTGCGGACAAGGTTGCCCTTCGCAGGCTGGCCGAGAGCGGCCTGGATGCGGAGGTTGAACTGCTCCTTGCGCAAGCTGGATAGTTCGGTCTTGAGCTCGTCGCCAGACTTGGCGCGGATGCTCTTGGTGTATTCGGTGGTTTTCATCTCAATCACTCACATGATCGTGCGTTGGACGAAGGTGGTCTTCACCGGGAGCTTGGCCGCAGCGAGCGTGAACGCTTCGCGGGCTTCGGTCTCGGTGACGCCTTCCAGTTCATAAATCATGCGGCCCGGCTGCACTTTCGCGGCCCAGAACTCGACGTTGCCCTTGCCCGAACCCATGCGGACTTCCAAGGGCTTCTTGGTCACCGGCACATCGGGGAACACGCGAATCCACATCTTGCCGCCACGCTTCACGTAGCGGGTGATGACACGACGGGCGGCTTCGATCTGGCGCGCAGTGAGGCGGCCCCACTCGGCGGACTTGAGGCCAAACTCGCCAAAGCTCACCTTGTTGCCGGCGAGGGCGAGGCCGCGGTTACGGCCCTTCATTTGCTTGCGGAACTTGGTCCGTTTCGGCTGCATCATTGGAGGTAGTCCTTAAACCTTAGGCCGAAGCGGCCTCGGTGGTTTCTTCTTTCTTGCTGTGGCGGGTGACGGGTGCGTGGGGGGCTTCGGCGACGAAGGCCTCGCCGGTGTAGACCCACACCTTGACGCCGATAATTCCGTACGTGGTCTTGGCTTCGGCGGTGTTGTAATCGACCACGGCGCGCAGGGTGTGCAAGGGCACGCGGCCTTCGCGGTACCACTCGACGCGAGCGATTTCGGCACCGTTCAAACGGCCACCCAACTGAATCTTGATGCCGCCGGCACCGATGCGCATGGCGTTCTGCACCGAGCGCTTCATGGCGCGGCGGAACATGATGCGACGCTCGAGCTGCTGAGCGATGGAATCGGCGACCAGCTTGGCGTCGAGTTCCGGGCGCTTGATCTCTTCAACCGAGATATGTACGGAGTCGGTCTTCAAGCCCATCTTGCTTGCGACTTCGGCCTTCAGCTTCTCGATGTCCTCACCCTTCTTGCCGATGACGATGCCAGGGCGAGCGGTGTGGATGGTGACTCTTGCACTCTTCGCCGGACGGTCGATGCGGATCTTGCTGACGGATGCGGCGGCGAGCTTCTTGAACAGGAAGGCGCGGACGATCATGTCCTTGGCGAGCGTTTCGGCGTAGGCACCTTTCTCGGCATACCAGGTCGAGGTATGCGCGGTGGTGATGCCGAGGCGGAAGCCGTTGGGGTTTACTTTATGGCCCATGATTTACGCTGCCTTGCCGTCAGAGACTTTGATGGTGATGTGCGAAGTCGGCTTCAAGATGCGATCAGCACGGCCCTTGGCACGGGGCATGATGCGCTTCAGCACCGGCCCTTTATCGACGAAGATTTCCTGGATTTTCAGCTCGTCCACGTCGGCACCGAAATTGTTCTCGGCGTTGGCGATGGCGGACTCCAGCACCTTCAAGATGATGCGCGCAGACTTCTGCGGCGAGAACTTGAGGATGTTGACGGCCTCACCCACCGGCTTGGTGCGCACGAGATCAGCCAGCAGGCGGGCCTTCTGCGAGGAGAGACGGGTAAAGCGTAAAACGGCTTGCGTTTGCATGGTCGTCTCCTAGCCTTTCTTGTCGCCGCCGTGACCCTTGAAGGTACGGGTAGGAGAAAACTCGCCGAGCTTGTGGCCGATCATGTTGTCGGTCACATACACGGGCAAGTGAACCTTGCCGTTATGAACCTGGAACGTGAGGCCCACGAAATCGGGCGTGATCATGGAACGGCGCGACCAGGTCTTGATCGGCTTCTTGACGCGGGCACCAGTCGAGTCGCTCACCTTCTTGGCAAGGTGATGATCGACGAACGGGCCCTTCTTGATGGAACGCGGCATGGTCGTGCTCTCTTACTTCTTATGGCGGCTACGCACGATGAACTGCTGCGTGCGCTTGTTGTTGCGGGTCTTGAAGCCCTTGGCCTTCTGGCCCCAGGGCGACACGGGATGCGGGTTACCCTGGCTCGAACGACCCTCACCACCACCGTGCGGGTGATCGACCGGGTTCATCACGATGCCGCGCACCGTCGGGCGAATGCCCAGGTGACGCTTGGCACCCGCCTTGCCGTAAACGCGCAGGTTGTGCTCGTTGTTGCTGACTTCACCGATGACCGCGCGGCATTCCGAGTGGATGCGGCGCATCTCGCCGGAGCGCAGACGCAGCGTCACATACTCGCCTTCGCGGGCGACGAACTGGATCGCGGCACCGGCCGAGCGGCCGATCTGCGCACCCTTGCCGGGACGCATCTCGACGCAATGGATCGTGGAACCCACCGGGATATTGCGCAGCGGCAGCGAGTTGCCAACCTTGATCGGCGCATCGGAGCCGTTCTGGATGGAGTCGCCCACATTCAAGCCCTTTGGGGCAATGATGTAGCGGCGCTCACCGTCGGCGAACAGCACGAGTGCGATATGCGCGGTACGGTTGGGATCGTATTCGATGGTTTCGACTTTCGCCGGAATGCCATCCTTGTTGCGCTTGAAATCCACCAGGCGATAAGCCTGCTTGTGACCACCGCCCTTGTGACGGGTGGTGATGTGGCCGTTATTGTTGCGGCCGCCGGTCTTGCTCTGCGATTCAAGCAGCGGGCCGTGCGCAGCACCTTTGTGGAGGTGCTTGTGGACGACGCGAACCTGATGGCGAGTTCCGGGCGAACGCGGATTGAGTTGGACGAGTGCCATGTTCTATTCCCCTTAAGCCTGCGGCGCAGCGCCGTTCAGGAAATCGATTTCCTGACCATCGGCGAGCGACACGTAAGCCTTCTTGACATCCGAGCGCTTGCCCTCGGTCTTACCGAAGCGCTTCTTCTTGCCCTTGACGATCAGCGTCTGCACGCCCGTCACCTTGACATTGAAGAGCTTCTCGACGGCCACCTTGATCTCAGGCTTCTTGGCATCGAGCGCGACCTTGAACACCGCCTGGTTGCGCTTTTCGGCAACGCGGGTGGATTTTTCCGAGACGACCGGCGCCAGGATGATCTGGTGCAGGCGCTCGCCAGCGACGTGAATGTTGCTCATGCGAGCCATGCCTCCAGCTTCTTGACGGCTTCCTTGGTCATCAGCACTTTCTCGTGGCGCAGCAGCGCGACGGGGTTGAGCGCTTCGACATCGCACACGCCGACCTTGTGCAGGTTGCGCGCGGAGAGGAAGAGATTCTTGTCGACAGCATCCAGCACCAGCAGGATGTCGTTGGTGCCGACTTCCGCATTGAGCTTGGCGATCAGCGACTGGGTCTTGACTTCGGTCATGGCGAAAGCATCGGCGACGACGAGGTGGCCCTTGCGGGACAGCTCGGCGACGATCGAACGGATCGCGCCGCGATACATCTTCTTGTTGACCTTCTGCGAGAAGTCGCGCGGCACGGCGGCGAACGTCTTGCCGCCACCACGCCACAGCGGGCTACGAATGGAGCCGGCGCGTGCGCGACCGGTGCCCTTCTGCTTCCAGGGCTTCTTGCCGCCGCCGGACACCATCGCCTTGCTCTTCTGAGCCTTCGTGCCCGAACGGCCAGCAGCCATGTAGGCCGTGACGATCTGGTGGATGAGCGGCTCGTTGTATTCGGCACCAAACACGGTGTCAGACACCGTGATCGCTTCGCCAGTTTGAGTTTTGAGTTCCATGAGTCTCGCCTTACTTGACCGTCGGACGCACGATGACCGTGCCGTCCGTGTGGCCGGGCACTGCGCCCTTCACGAGGATGAGATTGCGTTCGTGGTCGATGCGGACGACGTCGAGGTTGAGCGCGGTGATCTGGGTCGAGCCCATGTGACCGGCCATCGGCTTGCCCTTCCACACCTTGCCGGGCGACTGGCGCTGACCGATCGAACCGGGCATGCGGTGCGACAGCGAGTTGCCGTGCGAGGCACGGCCACCACCGAAGTTGTGGCGCTTCTGCCAACCGGCAAAGCCCTTGCCCATGCTAGTGCCCATGACATCGACCGACTTGATGTCGTTGAACATGTCGACCTTGAGCTCGACGCCAGGGGCAAACTCTGCGCCCTCGCCTTCGCTCAGACGGAACTCGACGAGCTCTTTGCCAGCGGCAACGCCAGCCTTCTTGAAGTGACCGGCCAGCGCCTTGGTGACGCGGCTGGCTTTGACTTCACCGAAGGTGACCTGCACGGCGCGGTAGCCATCGGTTTCGACGGTCTTGATCTGCGTGATGCGGTTGGGCAGGCACTGGAGCACGGTGACGGGGATGGACTCACCCGCCTCGGTGAACACGCGCGTCATGCCCGCTTTCTTGCCGACCAGGCCCAAATTAGAGACTTGCTTAGTCATGATGAAGTCTCCTTAGTTGAGGCTGATCTGGACTTCCACACCCGCCGGCAGATCGAGCTTCGAGAGCGCGTCGACGGTTTTTTCCGTCGGCTCAACGATCTGCATCAAACGCTTGTGGGTACGGATTTCAAATTGATCGCGCGCATCCTTATCGCCGTTGGGCGACGCCAGAACGGTGAAACGCTCTTTGCGGGTGGGCAGCGGGATCGGGCCGCGGACAACAGCGCCGGTGCGCTTTGCGGTCTCAACAATCTCTTTGGCGCTCTTGTCGATCAAGCGATGATCGAAGGCCTTGAGACGAATACGAATGGATTGGCTGGTTGCCATGCACACACTCAATAATGAAAGAACTGGGGGCGGGAGAAGCGAGGGGCGCGGATTATATCGACGCCTTTTGACCTGCGCAACTGCTATTTGCAAAGTTTTTGAAGCGACTGCTTTCTGGGTGAAAAAAGCCCCTTCGCTGACGCGAGCGAAGGGGCTTTTAAGTCTTGATTCCCTCTCCCGCTTCAGCGGGAGAGGGTGGCCCGATAGGGCCGGGAGAGGGAGTGAGCGCAGCGATTGCTGTTGCTTGTATTGCGCCAAGCATTCGCTGCGCTCACAGCCCTCTCCCCTGCCCCTCTCCCGCCAAGGCGGGAGAGGGGTTCAAGAGTTACAGAGTTACGCGAGAATCTTCGTCACCACGCCCGCACCAACCGTGCGACCACCCTCACGGATGGCGAAGCGCACCTGCTCTTCCATGGCGATGGGGGCGATCAGCTCGACCGTCATCTGCACGTTGTCGCCCGGCATGACCATTTCCACGCCTT
>JAKFXK010000100.1 GCA_021731445.1 Nevskiaceae bacterium
GCATCGCAGACCACCGGATCAACCGTATCGACGAGCTGCTGCCCTGGAATCTGCGTGAGCAGCTGACGGCGCGATAACTCAGCGCACCTGCTCACCAGTCAGCAAGAGGGGATGGCCGGACGCTTTCTTACCAGCAGTGACTCAGCACGCACTAGATTGCCGTCATGCACTTTCTCGATTTGCTTTCCCAGCTCGCTGATCAGGTCTCCCAGCGCGATGCCGTTCTGGCCAACTTTCGTGAATCGGCCAATCGCAGTGGCGGCGAGAAATGACGGTGATAACGTCAAGCTTGCAAACGACTGTGATTCCGTCTCGCTCTTTGGGCAGCCAATAGCCAGCGGCTTCGGTGCACGTTTGCGAGATGTCTTGGCAACTGATTGTTGTCTGGCCATGCTCATGCCTCCCCTGGAGTTAATGCGGCGACTATCGCGGTCTTGTCTGCCTCGACATGGGCTGCCGGTGCCGACAATGGCCGCTTGCCTGCCTGTGACTTGTCGTCGCGCCCTGTGAACATCACTGCGCGTCTGCGCAGCACAAAACAAAGCCCTTCATTCGGCGGCAAGTGGGCGAGGCTATCGGGGTCTAGGTGGCGCGTGAGAGCGGGAGGCGGAAGCACTGCCACCTTTTCGCGGTTGGTCATGGGCAGTCTCTCCCGATGATGCGGGGCCAAAAATGCCGCTCTTCAGAATCACCGGCTAAAGCCACTTCAAGAGCACCAGTCGTAACAACTGCCGCGACACCCATTGGTAATTTACTAAGGTGTCCCGTTTCTGGACTGGGTGAAGGGGTCTCATCGCACCTGTTTCGGGTGCCATCAGTGCATTTTCTGCTCATTGTTTGCTCAATTTAGGCCGCGCCCTGTCCTGAAACGGGTGCGACAGATTCCAAAACAGGACAGGGCGAGTTGTTTTCAGCAGCGCGTCGCCAGTCGGGGCGAAAGGGCGTGCGGGTTGGTGGCATGTCCAGGGCGTTGCCCGCCTTGTCGTGGATCGGCTCCCACGTCACTGCGTAGAGATTGGGTGAGCCGCCCGGATTGGTGAACCGTCCCTGCCGCGTCATCACGATAAGGCGATGCTGCTTCAGCTCCGCAATGGCGCGTGCCAGGGTGTCAGCCCCGCCAATGCCCCATTCCTTCGCTTGCTGGCGCGTGGCGGATAGGTAGCCGTTGTTGGTGCCCTTGTATTGAAACGCCAGCCATAGCAACACGCGCAGGGCATTGGGGCCGATGGCCGCGAACGAGTCCGACAACATCACGCGCCGGTCGATGCCTGCGTATGAGGTCGTGTACTCGCGCCTGCCGGTGTGCCGCCCCCGGTCACGCGGCTTCACGATGCTGCTCGCTGTGACGCAGTACATACAGCGCCACGCGATGCACCATGCCGCCGTCGGTAGCCTGCTCAATCCACACCGTTTCGATGCGATATCCGTGCTTGTGGCGCAGTTCGTGGACACGCGCAGCAGGCATCATGATGTCCAGGTCGCGGCGTGCTTCGATGGTCGATACCGCACCCTTGCCAAGGCGCTGTAAGAGCCTCTGCCGCTGATCTTCAGCCCGGTTGCTACTGCTATGCTTCCGCTTGCTAGAACGTTGTGCCAAGCCCGCTTCACGGTGCCAGCCGTGGGCGGGTTTTTCATTGGAGCCGGTCATGGCTGCGCCCCAGCGGCGCGTGCCCACTGCGCCACCTTGAGGGCGAGTGCTTGCCCCTTCCAGCCGATAGGCGCGGTGCCTGCCTCCATGAAGCTGGCGGCAGGCTCTGACCACTGCGCGAGCATGGCGAGCCCATCCTGAAGCGGTAGCAGTGCAAAGCAAAAAAACGGCATACCGTCGATGCGCGGAATTGCGGATTGCGAAACGATGTCGGCGGGCTTCATCAGGCCACCTTCTTGCTGGCTGCAATGCGCTCGCTGACCCAGCTATCTATGCCCTCGCTGCACCAAGCACTGGATCGCTCAGTGAGCTTGATCGGCCTGAATCGTTCATCCTTGCGGGCCAATCTGTAGATTGCACTCCGTTCAAGACCGGTTCGTGCCGTTACCTCAGAGATGCGCAGCAGATGCCGCGCGGTTTTCACTTCTGTCGCCATTCGGTTCACTCCATCGCCCTGCGATGTAGGGCGTCTGTCGGCATTGAATGGCACCAAAGCCAATGGGTGCTAGTTAGGCTTATCTCACTCCCTTTTCAGCGGACAAACGCTTGGCTTCTCTACGCGTTTCTTTAATGAGGCTTTCAATGCCGCCAAATTTTCGCCCTGTCTCTTTTGAGATGATCTTCCAAGCTTGACGCTGGTTTTTTTTATCCGCGCCTCTGCTCGCATCAGTTAGATTCAAGAATCGGGTGAATATTTCTAAATTGGAATAGGCGGCATCCAACGCGCGCCGTCCTAATGGTTTTCCCTTTTGTCTTTTCCCCACTACAGCCGACACCAGCTGGCTCTCCTTCTTAGCGTTCAAAAGATCGCTCGCAATCATGTCTAGAAGCGCCAGCACATCTTCTGGCACAACTAAACCGGCCTCACGATATGCGCGGTACATATCGATAATAAGCAGCCGATTACCTTCTTTCTGCCAAGCGTTTATTGCACGACTGACATCGGCCACAGCTAGTACCTGCAATATGCCGCTTTCATTTGGGTATTTCTCTATTAGCTCTAACGAGCTAAGCCGCGTTGCACGAATATCGACGGGATTTTCAGCGCTCTTAATTTCAGGGAAGCTGATCGTCTCCCCAGTAATAGCCATTGGATTAGCTTGCGGCATGGGGATATCCAGGTGGTAAGTCAGGGGTGGAGAAGTTCCCAAAGCACCACCCCGCCCCGTCATCATTGCCCGGCTGTGATCCGCCGCCAGGCTTCGCGGTGTTGCTCATTAGGCAGCTGCCACCTGCACAGCAGGCTTGATCTTGGGGCGGCACCTCTTGCTGGCCTTCCACAAGTCGTGAGCCGACTGCATGCGCAGCCAACTCTCCGCGCTGGGTGACAGCCAATCGGCAAGCCGCAGCGCCAGCTCCGCGCTAATGGCGGCGCGGCCATTCAACACGCGGGACAAGGCTACCCGAGACATCTTCAAGTGCGCGGCGGCATCGGTGACGCTCAGGCCCAGCTCAGGCAGAACGTCCTCTTTCAGAATCTCGCCAGGGTGTGGCGGGTTCGACTGGCGCTTTGATGTGCTCACGCCTGCGCAGCCTCGCGCAGCGTCTCACCCGCCCACTGGTTCAAGCTCTTGCCCTGCGCCTTGGCAGCGAGCGTGGCAGCCCGATGCACGGCGGGTGGCACCCGCAGCACCAAGGTGCCGCTGGCTTTGGCCAGGGGGTCGATGCCGTCGGCTTGGCAGGCGTCCAGATACGTCCGCAGAGACGTTGCGCCCTCGCGCTGCAAGCCGCCCACGTCGATTGCGTAGAAGTCGGCAACGCCAGACAGCCCTGAGAACTCGCCACGGAACATGCTGATCTCTGGGTCAAAAGCAATCACGGCCTTATGGCCGTCGATGGTCATCACGTTGTTCATGGGCTCACTCCGTTGTCTCCTACGCCGCCGCCACACTGAGCCGCAAGCCCAGCGCGGGCAACAGTTTGGCGACGGTGCGCCATTCCGGATTGTGCCGCCTTCAGATAACGCCTTGTAAAGGCTTTCGCGGCCTAGCTTGGCGCGGCGTGCCACGCCTGCCATGCCCTGCGCCTGGGCGATCTGGCGTAGTGCCAGCAAGAACGCGGCAGGGTCGCCATCTTCAGCAATCGTGGCCAGGTAGTCGGCTGCGTAGCTCGCGTCTTTCAGGCGCACCAACAGGCCGGGTTCATAGGCCACGTCGGCGGCCTTCACTTTGGGCTTTTTTGTCGCTGCTTCCATTCGTCCCATAACTGCCTCGCTTGTTAGATCAACCGAGCAAGGCATCTGCCGGAATGCCAAACCGCTTGGCGAGTGCCGCAATCTGCCGCGCTGTCAGGGTGCGCTTGCCGCGCAGCACATCGGACACCATTCCCTGCGTGCCGATCTCAGGCACTTCGCTTTGCCGCAAGCCCTCACGCTTCAGCAGCTCACGCAGAAACTCGCCTACGGACATCTCGGCGCGCGGCAGGTGCGTGTCTTCATACGCGCGGATCAGCTCGCCCATGTAGTCCGCCATGCTGGCCAGCGGGTGCGATTCGTCCGCACCACCAGCATCCAGCACGGCATCCAGTGCAGCCACCATGCGACGGTGCGCGGCGGCACTGCGGGGCGGCGTGAGCACGGGGGCGACGTGCGCCCAGTGGGTGATGGCTTGTTGAATGGTGGGTGTCATGTGATGCCCTCGCGTTGTTTCCAGGTGCCACGGTCATATTCCGCATGGGTCAGCACATGCCGGATGAAGACCTTGCCGGTGTTGAAGTGCAGTGCCGCCACGATGCGCAACTTGTTGCCGCCAATGTCGAACACGAACAGCGCCCCGACCTTGTCTACGCTGCCAAATGCGGCCTTCAGCTCGGCAAAGTGTTGGTAACGGCCCCGCTTCATCAGGCGATACCAGCAGTCCAAGGCGCTCGCGCACTGCGGGTGCTTGGCGGCAGCGTCGGTGATGCGGCTATGGGTGATGACGTGCATGGCTAAATATCGCACCTTGCGATATGTATCAGCAAGTGCCATACCACCTCAGGACGTGTCCTAGGCATCACGCCACTCGCTTGATTGCCACTACCTTGCTGCTGCCACTGGCGAGGCTGTCCAGGTAGTCAGCCCATGCCTGCATCATGCGGCGGCGTTCCGGCAGATACCCCGCGCGGTCGTATGCCTCACCCAGTGGGCCGGATGCCTTGTGCGATAGCTGGCGCTCGATGGCGTCGGGCGTCCATCCCTGTTCTGCCAGCAGCGTGCGCGCCATCGCCCTGAAGCCATGCCCGGTGATCTGTGCCTTGGTGTCGTAGCCCATGCGCCGCAGGGCCGCGTTTACCGTGTTCTCGCTCATCGGGCGGCTTGGTGTGCGCTCGCCAGGGAACACATAGCGCCCGCGCCCGGTTAGTGGCTCTAGCTCACGTAGCACGGCGACGGCCTGCACGGGCATTGGCACGATCAGCTCACGCTTGATCTTGGTGATGAAGGGGCGCCACTCGTTGGCGTCCAGGGCAAGGTCTTTCCATTCCATCATCCGTAGCTCGCCGGGTCGCACGAACAACAGCGGGGCAATATGCAGCGCCGCCCGTGTGGATGGCGTGCCGTTGTAGTCACGCATGGCACGGAGTAGGGGGCCGATATCTGCCGGGTCGGTGAACGCAGCGAAGTGCTGGCGGTCTGGTCGCGCCAAGGCGCCGATCAGGTCAACTGCCGGGTTGCGCTTGGCGACACCCTTGGCGATGGCATAGGCCCACATCTGCCCACACTCACCACGCGCCCGGTTCGCCGTCTCGATAGCGCCACGCTTCTCGATGCGGGTCAGCACCGCCAACAGTTCTGGCGGCTCAATCTCTGCGATGGGCCGTTTGCCCAGCCAGGGGAACAGGTCTTTTTCGAGCCGCCGCTTGATCTTGCTCGAATGGCTCTCTGCCCAGACCGCATCGTTCTTGGCGACCCATTCCAGGGCGATGGCCTCAAAGGTATTGGCAACCGCCGCGCTGCGTGCCGCCTTGGTGGTCTTGCGGTGCTGCGAGGGGTTGACGCCATTGGCGATCAGCTTGCGGGCTTCGTCTCGGCGCTCGCGTGCCTGCTGCAAGCTCACATCGGGGTAGGTGCCCAGCGACAGACCACCCTCCCTTCCGTCAAAGCGGTATTTGAGCCGCCACCACTTGCCGCCATTGGGTTGAATCGCCAGGAACAGGCCGCCCGTGTCTGCAATCTTGTAAGGCTTGAGCCGGGGCTTGGCGGCTTTGATGGCGGTGTCTGAAAGGGGCATGGCGGGGTAACTCAAAATGGGGTGGGTGACTTGCCCCGCATAGTTACCCCGAAAAATTAGGGTATGTCTAGCCATGTCCTGATCCATCCCAATACAACGGGCAATAAAAAACCCCACATTTCTGCGGGGTTTCAGGACTTTCTGAGTCGTCTTGATGCGTGTATTTGGTAGTGATGGGCGGAATCGAACCGCCGACCTAGGGGTTATGAATCCCTCGCTCTAACCGTCTGAGCTACATCACTATGGTCGCTAGTCCCTGAAAAGCTATTTTTCAGGGGCGCGCAGTGTAAGGAAACAGGCCTGCGGCGTCGAGTACGACGCTAAAACTGCCCGTGCCGCCCGCTGCCATCGCTGAACCGGCCTGCACCGGCAATGGTTTCGCCGCTTTGCAAGGTCTTCATGCCGTAGGTGAATTCGTTGGCGATGGCGGTGGTTTCGTCCATGCCCCATTGCTGGTAAGCACTCTGGCGATCGCCGCGCATACAGGTCTGCGGGAAGGCCGCGATCTGCAAGGCAAGCTGCTCGGCGGCAGCCAGCGCCTCACCAGCAGGCACGACGCGATTGGCGAGGCCCATCTGCAAGGCTTCGTCGGCAGCGACTGGGCGACCGGTGAGGATGAGATCGAGCGCACGGCTCATGCCGATCAGGCGCGGCAGGCGCACCGTGCCACCGTCGATCAGCGGTACCCCGAAGCGGCGGCAGAACACCCCGAACACCGCCGTGGCGTCAGCCACCCTGAGGTCGCACCACAGCGCCAGCTCCAGTCCGCCCGCCACACAGTAGCCCTCGACCGCCGCGATGACGGGCTTGGTCAGCGCCATGCGGGTCGGCCCCATCGGGCCGTCGCCATCGACTGCGATCCGGTTGGCTTGCGCGGCCGCACCGCCAGCGACGGCCTTGAGATCTGCCCCTGCGCAAAACTGCTGAGCCATGCCGGTGAGAACGGCGACCTTGAGCCTGTCTTCAGCCTCGAAGGCGCGGAAGGCCTCGGCGAGCGCGAGGGCAGTTGGGCCATCCACGGCATTGCGCACGGCGGGGCGATTGAGCGTGACGATCCACACCGGGCCGCGTGCCTCGGTGAGCACGGTAGGCTGATGGTTCGCTGGCATGGCAGAGGGGGTCATTTTCAGGGCTTGGGAGGGGCGTAAAGTGCCTGCATGGTTGAATCTTAAGCACAAGCCGCACAGACGTAACAGTTTGCTGACGCGCAGTCGCACAAGTGCTGTCAAAACCCCGGCACACCAATACCCACAAGGATTTTCGAGGCTGGAACGCGGATTGCTCTGTAGGCAGTTCGAGACCGCCGCCGGATGTACGCGCCATGAACGACCTTGCGATCAACAGTGTGCTGAGCCAGATGCGCGCCCTGCGTGCGCAGTCGTCGGGTCTGGGGGCTGGTTCGCCCGCTACAGCCATTAACGGCGCGGCCCATGCAAACTTTAGCGACACGCTGAAAGGCGCATTGAACAGTGTCGCCGAGAGCCAGAACGCGTCCAGTTCGCTCGCCAGCCGATTCGAGCTGGGCGACGACAGCGTGAGTCTGAGCGACGTGATGCTTGCCGGGGCCAAGTCGCAGGTGCAGTTTCGCGGCGCGGTGGAGGTGCGCAACCGGCTGGTTGCGGCCTACCAAGACGTCATGAACATGCCCATCTGATGCCTGGATGAACTGACGCATGGCCACCACCCTGATCGCATCCTCTGCCCAGCCCGCTTCGTTGCTGGATCGCGCCCGCGCCATCCCCGGCGTCACCCAGCTTGCACTGCTGATTGGCCTGGCAGCCGCCATTGCCGGTGGCCTGTCGCTGTTCACCTGGGCGCAGAAGCCTGCCGACCAGGCCCTGTTTGCGGGCCTGCCGGAGGCCGAGACGGCGGCGATGGCCGATGCGCTCGCCGCAGAGGGCATTGTCCACCGCATCGACTCCGCCACCGGTGCGCTGACCGTGCCGGTGGATCAGGTGCGCAACGCACGCCTCAAGCTCGCCGGACGCGGCCTGCCCAAGTCGGCAGCCAGTGGTTTCGAGTCGATGCAGGGAGACCAGGGTTTTGGTGTCTCGCAGTCCGTCGAATCAGCGCGGATGCAGCACGCGCTGGAGACCGAGCTGATGCGCACCATCACCTCGATCCAGGCGGTGAAATCGGCACGCGTGCATCTCGCCGTGCCCAAGCCTTCGGCCTTCACACGGGCTGGTGGCACCGCCTCGGCGTCGGTATTCGTCGAGCTGCATCCGGGCCGCAATCTCACTTCGCAGCAGGTGCAGAGCATCATTCACATGGTCGCCTCCAGCGTTGCCGACATGCAGCCCAGCGCGGTCACGGTGGTCGATCAGACGGGGCGCCTGCTGACAGATGAGAGCAGCCATGGCGCGGGCATGGGCAGTTCGCAGTTCGAGCAGATCAAGCGCATCGAGGATGGCACCCGCCATCGCGTCGAAGACATTCTCACGCCCTTGGTGGGCGAGGGCCGGGTGAAGACGCAAGTCGTCGCCGCGCTCGACTTCACGGTGGAAGAGCAAACCCAGGAGCAGTTCACGCCCGATGCCAATGCCATTCGCAGCGAGCAGACCAGCGAGGATGTGAACCGCAGCGGTGCGCTCAAGGCGCAGGGCGTGCCGGGTGCGACCAGCAACAAGCCGCCGGAGCCGGGTGTCTCTGCGCCTGCCCTATCGCCCCCGCCCGCCACAACACCTGCCGATGCCACAGCCGCAGTCCCAGCGGGTGCCAGCGTCTCCACCGCCACGGCGGAACTGCCCAGCGCACAGACCAAAACCAGCACCCGCAATTACGAACTCAACCGCACGCTCAGCAGTCGCAAGACCCTGCCGGGTCGCATCGAGCGACTGTCAGTGGCGGTGCTGGTGGACTATCTGCCCAAGCCCGATGCCAAGGGCGTGGCCGTGCCGACCGCACTCACCAAGGACGAACTGGCGCGCATCGAATCCCTGGTGAAGGAGGCGATGGGCTTCGATGCCAAGCGTGGCGATACCGTCACGGTGCAGAACGCCGCCTTCGTGCTGCCCGTACCCGAGGCCATCGCCGCACCGCTGCCCTTGATCGAGCGGCCGGAGGTGCATGCACTCGCGCGCCAGGGCATCGGTGCACTGGTGCTGCTGGTGCTGATCCTCGCGGTGGTGCGACCGCTGCTGAAGAGCCTGTTCGCACCACCACCCGCCCCGGCCCCCATGCTGGTCGGCAGCCAGCTGCCCGCGCTGGCACCGCCGCAGGATGGCGACGAAGGCGTCTCCTCATCTCACGGCGAAAAGCGCCACGCCGCGATTCCCCTCGCGCCACAGGGGCCATCGCCCTACGAGCAGAAACTCGCGCTCGCGCGCGAGACCGTGAAACAGGATCCGAAGAAGGTCGCGCAGGTGATGAAGGCCTGGATCGCAGCCGAACAATGAGCACGCACTGGATAGAGCACTGACATGGCCGACGCTTCCACAGCCCCTTCCAAACTCAACGCCACCGAGCGCGCCGCGATCTTCCTGCTGTCGATGGGCGAGACCGAGGCTGCCGACATCCTGCGCCACATGGGTGCCAAGGATGTGCAGCGGCTGGGGCAGGCCATGGCCAATCTGAGCAACGTCTCGCGCGCGCAGGCGGAGGAGGTGCTGGATGGCTTTGCCGATGCCATCGGCAACCAGACCTCACTCGGCGTCGGCAGCGATGAGTACGTGCGCAAGGTGCTGGTCTCGGCACTCGGCGAGGACAAGGCTGGCGGCTTGATCGACCGCATCCTGCTCGGCCGCAACAGCAAGGGCCTGGAGGCACTGAAGTGGATGGAAACGCGCGCAGTGGCCGAACTCATCCGCAACGAACATCCGCAGATCATCGCCATCGTATTGGCCTACCTCGACCCGGAGCAGGCTGCGGAAGTGCTCATCAACCTGCCGGAGAAAGTGCAGAGCGATGTGGTGCTGCGCATCGCCACGCTTGATGGCATCCAGCCGCAGGCGCTGCGTGAGCTGGATGAAATCATGGAGCGGCAGTTCAGCGGCAGCAACAATCTGAAGTCATCGAGTGTCGGCGGCGTGAAGGTGGCGGCCGGCATTCTCAACCTGATGGATTCGGCCAGCGAGCAGAAGCTCACCGAAGCGATCAAGGGCGTGGACGAGGAAATCGGCCAGCGCATTCAGGACTTGATGTTCGTGTTCGACAACCTCGCCGATGTCGATGACCGCGGCATCCAGGCGCTGATGCGCGATATCTCGACCGAGACCCTGAGCCTTGCCCTGCGCGGTGCCGACCCGAAGGTGAAGGAGAAGATATTGAAGAACATGAGCAAGCGCGCCGCCGACATGCTGGTGGAGGACATGGAGGCCAAAGGCCCGGTCAAGCTCGCCGATGTCGAGGCGGCGCAGAAGGACATCCTCGCCACCGCGAGACGGCTGGCCGATGCCGGCACCATCCAGCTAGGTGGCAAGGGGGATGATTTCGTATGAGTGCGCTCTGGACAGCGGAGTTTTCGCAAGGCGCAGCGCGCTGGGCCAAGCCCACCTTTGATCTGCCACGCAGTGCACGGCTGCCCGATGCCGCCGAACAGCTCACGCGTCTGTCGCTGCTCGAAGCCGATGCAGAGGCCAAGGGCTTTGCCGTGGGCCGTGCCGCGGGGCTTACCGAGGGCATGGCCGCGGCCACGCGGCTGGCCGGGCAACTGCGCGAACTGCTGGATGCGCTGGCCAAGCCACTAACGGTGGTGGATACCGAACTCGAACGCGTGCTGGTGGCACTCACGCTCGAATGCGCACGCCGCATCGCCCAGCAGGAACTCCATCTCGATCCCGCCAAGGTCATGGCCGTGGTGCGCGATGCGGTTGCCGCACTGGGCAGTGGCGCGCGCAAGGTGAGGGTGTACGTCCACCCTGACGACTACGCCGCGCTCGCGCAGGCGCTCGAAGGCGAGACCCAGGGGGCTGAGGGCTGGCGGCTGGTGGCCGACCCCGAAGTGCTGCCCGGCGGATGCCGTATCGAGAGCGAGCAGGCCAGCGTGGTAGCGAGTCTCGATGCCCGTGCCGCCGGTCTTGCGCACACCCTGCTCATGCAGTCATGAGCACAGCTGCGAGCATGACGGCGCGGCGCCAGCAAAAGCTGCTGCACGGCTTGCTGGAACGTGCTGCGCAGGTCGATCAGGCCAGCCTGCTGACCGTGGAAGGCCGCCTGAAGCGGGTGGTGGGCCTGACACTCGAAGCCGTCGGCTGCCAGGCGCAGATCGGCAGCCGCTGCCGCGTCGCCGATGCCGATGGCGCTTCGGTGGAGGCCGAAGTGGTCGGCTTTGCCGGCGAGCGCACCTATCTGATGCCCATCGGCGAACTCGCAGGGATCGCCCCCAATGCCCGCATCACGCCCTTGCGCCGCGCGGCGGAGATGACCATCGGTATCGACTGGCTGGGCCGCGTGCTCGATGGCGAAGGCGAGCCGCTGGATAGCCTGCCAAAACCCACGGGGCAAGCGCGCGTCAAGCTCACAGGCCGGCAGATCAACCCCTTCGCGCGTGCCGGCATCAAGACACCGCTGGATGTCGGTGTGCGTGCCATCAATGCGCTGCTCACGGTTGGCCGTGGCCAACGCCTCGGCCTGTTCGCGGGCACCGGCGTGGGCAAGTCCACCCTGCTTGGCATGATGACGCGCTACACCAGCGCCGATGTCATCGTGGTCGGCCTCATCGGCGAGCGTGGCCGCGAGGTGCGCGATTTCGTCGAAGGCTCGCTGGGGGTCGAGGGCCTGGCACGCGCCTGTGTGATCGCCACCCCCGCCGACCGCTCGCCGCTGCAACGCCTGCATGGCGCCTGGCTGGCGACAGCGGTGGCCGAGCATTTCCGCGACCAGGGTTTGCATGTGCTGCTGCTGATGGATTCGCTGACCCGCTTCGCTCAGGCGCAGCGCGAGATTGGCCTCGCCGTCGGTGAGCCGCCGACAACGCGTGGCTATCCGCCCAGCGTATTCGCCAAGTTGCCGGCACTGGTCGAGCGTGCCGGCAACGCCGAGCCGGGCAGGGGGTCGATCACTGCCTTCTATACCGTGCTCACCGAAGGCGATGACCCGCAAGACCCGATTGCGGACGCCGCGCGCGGCATCCTCGATGGTCACATCGTGTTGAGCCGTCGCATCGCCGAGGGCGGTATTTATCCGGCTATCGACATCGAATCCTCGATTTCGCGAGTCGCCAACGAGTGCACCACGCTCGAGCACCAGCAGCGCGTGCGCCAGCTGCGCGGGCTGCTGGCGGCCTACAACCGCAACCGCGACCTGATCGCCATTGGTGCCTACCAGCGCGGCGCTGATCCGCGCACCGATGCCGCACTCGCCCTGTGGCCGCGCATCGAGGCGTTCTTGAAGCAGGACGTGCAGGCTGGCGCAGGATTTGGAGAGAGTCTTGCGCAGCTGAATGCGCTGCTGGCCGAGCAAGCCCTCTCATGAATACCCCGGATGCCACCGCGCTGCAAAGACTCGACAGACTCCAGCAGCTGGCCAGCCAGCAGGAGGATCGCGCTGCCCGCCAGTTGGCCGATGCGCTCGCCAAGCATGCCAATGCGCAAGACCGGCACGCTGAGCTGCTGCACTACGAAATGGAGTACACCGGGCGCAGCACAGGCACGGCAAGCGATGCGCAGCCTGTGGCCAGTGTGATGGGTCTGCGCCATCACGCGGGGTTTCTCAGCAAGCTGCGCGAGGCGATTGGTTTCCAGGGCGAGCGCGTGGCGGCGCTGGCGGCAGAGGTGGAACGGGCGCGCAGCCGCTGGATCGGTCTGCACCGCGAGGTGGAAAAACTCGAACAGCTCGGCCATGTCGCCCGCCGTCAGCGGGCGGTGGTGGATGCACGTCGGCAGTCCCGCGAACTCGATGAGTTGGCCCAGCAGGGC
>JAKFXK010000072.1 GCA_021731445.1 Nevskiaceae bacterium
ACGGCATGGCTGAAGGCATGGCTGAAGGCATGGCGATGTCCAGAGAGGAGAAGAAAATCCTCTACTGGTATGACCCGATGGTGCCCACCCAGAAGTTCGACGCGCCAGGCAAGTCGCCTTTCATGGACATGCAGCTGGTGCCCAAATACGCGGACGAGTCGGGCAGCATGGGCGGCGGCACGGTGGTGGTGATCGACCCGCGCATGGCTCAGAACTTGGGCGTGCGCGTGGCCCCCGCCACGCTTGGCACGTTCTTCCAGCGCATCGAGGCGGTGGGCAGTGTCGCCCTCGACGAGCGTCGCATCGTGGTCGTGCAGTCGCGCGCGGCGGGCTGGATCGAGCGACTCGATGTGCGCGCCGAAGGCGACCCGGTGAAGAAGGGCCAGCGCCTCGCCGCCCTCTATTCGCCCGATCTGTTCGCAGCCAAGCAAGAGCTGAAGCTGGCGCAGGACTCCGGCGATACCGCCCTCGCCAAAGCCAGCCAGCAGCGGCTGCGTCTGCTCGGTGGCGGTGCGGGTGCGGGCAGCCAGTCCGGTGTGTTCTCACCCGCCAGCGGCTTTGTGGTGGAGCTGATGGCGCGCGAGGGCGCACAGCTCGAACCCGGCATGCCACTGATGAAGCTCGCGGACCTTTCGCAGGTATGGATCAACGTCGAAATCCCCGAAGTGCAGTCGGGTTGGATCGCCGAAGGCAAGAGCGCGGAGGCGCGTCTCAAGTCGCTGCCGGGCAAGGTGATCGAGGGCACGGTGGACTATCTCTACCCGCAGCTCGACAGCGGTACCCGTACCCTGCGCGCGCGCCTGGTGTTCGACAACGCCGACGGCGCGCTGCGCCCCGGCATGTTTGCCGACGTGAGCCTGTTCGGCGGCGGCAAACAGGACGTGCTGCTGGTGCCGAGCGAGGCGGTGATCCGCACTGGCGAGCGCACCGTGGTGATGGTGGCCGAAGCGGCAGGCCGCTACCGCCCGGCGGCGGTCACGACCGGCCCGGAGCGCAACGGCGAAACGACGATTCTTTCGGGCCTGGAAGCCGGACAGAACGTGGTGGTATCCGGGCAGTTCCTCATCGACTCCGAAGCCAGCCTGCTCGGTGCCTATCAACGCCTGGGCGCTGGCGCGGGCATGGCAGAAGGCATGGAGGGAATGTCCGACATGAAAGGTTCGATGAACGACGCCATGCAGCCCGCGATGCAGGACATGAAGGGCATGAGCGATATGGGAGGCATGCCGGAAGAAGCGCACCAGAAGATGAACCCCGGTGAGCCGGCTGGCGAACGTCCGATGGCGGAGCACGCGCCATGATCGCCAAGCTCATTCATTGGAGCGTCCACAACCGCTTCCTCGTGCTGCTGGTGGCGGTGATGCTCTCGGTGTGGGGCGCGCACTCCGCCCTCACCACGCCGCTCGATGCGCTGCCCGATCTCTCGGACACGCAGGTCATCATCCGCACCACCTATCCGGGCCAGGCCCCGCAGGTGGTGGAAGACCAGGTCACCTACCCGCTCACGACCACCATGCTGTCGGTGCCGTTTGCGAAGACGGTGCGCGGCTACTCGCTGTTTGGCGAGAGCTTCGTCTACATCCTGTTCGAGGACGGTGTTGACCTGTATTGGGCGCGCTCGCGGGTGCTGGAGTATCTCTCGCAGGTGCAGGGCCGCCTGCCTGCCAATGCGCGTGCCGCACTGGGGCCGGATGCCACCGGCGTCGGCTGGATCTACGAATACGCGCTGGTGGATCGAACCGGCAGCAACGACATCTCGCAGTTGCGCGCCCTTCAGGACTGGTTCCTGAAGTACGAGCTGAAGACGGTGCCCAATGTGGCGGAAGTCGCCACTCTCGGCGGCTTCAACAAGCAGTATCAGATCGTGCTCGATCCCTCACGGCTGCGCGCTTTCAAGCTGCCGGTGGAAACCGTGATGAAAGCCGTGCAGGACGCGAACGGCGAAACCGGCGGCTCGGTGCTGGAGCTGGCCGAAGCCGAATACATGGTGCGCGCGCGTGGGTATCTGAAAACGCTCGACGACTTCCGTAGCATCCCCGTGGGCCTGGGCGACAACGGCACGCCGATCCTGCTGCGCGACGTGGCGATCATCCAGCTCGGCCCCGAAACCCGGCGCGGCATCGCAGAATTGGATGGCGAGGGCGAAGTGGTGGGCGGCGTCATCGTGCTGCGCTCCGGCACCAATGCCGCCAGCACCATCGCTGCGGTGAAGGCCAAGCTGGAGACCTTGAAAGCCAGCCTGCCGGAAGGTGTCGAGATCGTCGAGACCTACGACCGCTCCGCGCTCATCAATCGCGCGGTGGACAACCTCACGACCAAGCTCATCGAGGAGTTCATCGTGGTGGCCGTGGTGTGCGTGCTGTTCCTGTTCCATCTGCGTTCGGCACTGGTCGCCATTCTCACGCTGCCGCTCGGCATTCTTATCGCCTTCACGGTGATGAAGACGCAGGGCATCAACGCCAACATCATGTCACTCGGCGGCATCGCCATCGCCATTGGCGCGATGGTGGATGCGGCGGTGGTGATGATCGAGAACGCGCACAAGAAGCTCGAACACTTCAAACACGAGCATGGCGAGCGCGAACCCGACGGCGCTGAACGGTTGAAGTTGATCGCCGATGCCGCCGCCGAAGTCGGCCCGGCGCTGTTCTTCTCGCTGCTCATCATCACGCTCAGCTTCGTGCCGGTGTTCACCTTGCAGGCACAGGAAGGTCGGCTGTTCGCGCCGCTGGCCTACACCAAGACCTACGCGATGGCGGCGGCGGCGGGCCTCTCGGTCACGCTCATCCCGGTGCTGATGTTCTGGTTCATTCGCGGCAAGATTCAGGACGAGCAGAAGAATCCGCTCAACCGTTTTCTCATCACGATCTACCGGCCCGGCATCCATGCCGTGCTGCGTCACCCGCGCATGACCCTGGTCATCGCGGTCATCGCGCTGGGGCTGTCGGTGTGGCCTGCGGTGAAGCTCGGCAGCGAGTTCATGCCGCCGCTGGACGAGGGCGATCTGCTCTACATGCCCACCGCGCTGCCGGGGCTGGCGGTTGGCAAGGGTGCGGAAATCCTCCAGCAGACCGACCGGATTCTCAAAACCTTCCCGGAGGTGCATCGCGTGTTCGGCAAGATTGGCCGCGCCGAGACTGCGACCGACCCCGCGCCGCTGGAGATGATTGAAACCACGGTGCAGCTCAAGCCCAAGTCCGAATGGCGCGCTGGTCTCACGACTGAAAAGCTGATTGAGGAAATGGATGCGGCCTTGAAGATTCCGGGCATGGGCAATGTTTGGGTCAATCCCATCCGCAACCGCATCGACATGCTCGCTACCGGCATCAAATCGCCGGTGGGCATCAAGATCGCAGGGCCAGACCTCGCCGTGATCGAGCGGCTGGGTGCGGAGGTTGAGCGTGCGGTGAAGGGTATCCCCGGCACATCGTCAGCTTTCTCCGAGCGGGTCTCTGGCGGGCGCTACATCGACATCGAGCCCGATCGCATCGCCGCCGCGAGGCTGGGGCTTTCGATTGCCGACGTGCAGCGCATCGTCGCACTAGCCATCGGTGGCGAGAACATCGGCGAGACGGTGGAGGGCCTGCAACGCTTCCCCATCAATCTGCGCTACCCGCGCGAGTTGCGCGATTCGCTCACCGATCTGCGCGAGCTGCCCATCGTCACCATGCAGGGTGCGACCGTGACGCTGGGTCAGATCGCGGAGATCAAGATCGTGGACGGCCCGCCGATGATCAAATCGGAGAACTCGCGGCCCAATGGCTGGGTGTATGTGGACATTCGTGGACGCGACCTCGGCGGCTATGTGGCGGAGGCCAAGCGGGTGGTGGCCGAACAGGTGCAACTGCCAGCGGGCTATTCCATCAACTGGTCGGGGCAGTTCGAGTATCTGGAGCGCGCCAGCCAGCGCCTGAAGCTGGTCGTGCCCTTCACCCTCGCCATCATCCTGCTGCTGCTCTATCTCACCTTCCGCAACTTCGGCGAGGCGCTGCTCATCATGGCGACACTGCCGTTCGCTCTGGTCGGCGGCTTGTGGCTGATCTACGGCCTGGGCCACAACCTGTCGGTGGCCAGCGGCGTGGGCTTCATCGCGCTGGCGGGCGTGGCGGCGGAGTTCGGCGTCATCATGCTGATCTACCTGCAACAGGCTATCGCCGAACGCGAACAGCAAGGCCGCATGAAAACCGTGGCCGATCTGGAAGACGCCATCGTCGAGGGTGCGGTGCTGCGTGTGCGGCCCAAGGCGATGACCGTCGCGGTCATCATCGCGGGCCTCTTGCCGCTGTTCTGGGGCGTGGGTGCAGGCAGCGAAGTGATGCAGCGCATCGCCGCACCCATGATCGGCGGCATGGTGACGGCGCCGCTGCTGTCGATGTTCGTGATTCCGGCGGCGTATCTGCTGATGCGCCGTCGCAAACTCAGGAGTGCGCCATGAGCGGATTGACCGTGAGCCAGCTCGCCCGCGCTGCCGGCGTTGGCAGCGAGACGGTGCGGCATTACGAAGAGATTGGCCTGCTGCCCAAGGCGCAGCGCAGCGCCAACGGATATCGCTTCTTCAGTATCGATGCGGCGCAGCGAATCGGCTTCATCCTACGTGCCAAGGCCCTGGGGTTTGCACTGCCGGAGATTGCGGAACTGCTGCGGTTGAGTGATCGGCGTCAGACCGACTCCGCCACCGACATGATCCACCTTCAACAGGCCGCAGTGCTCAAGATGGCGGAGGTCGAAGCGCGCATCCACGATCTGGAGCAGATTCGTGCGGGCCTGCGCCAGCTCATCAACAGCTGCCCCGGTGCAGGCGCATTGGCCGCATGCCCGATACTCAATGCGCTGTCAGGCATTGAGGTCGAAGTGAGTACTGCGTTGCGCACTTGCAACGCTTGCCCCAGTGCATGAACGTCCCCCCGCCCCACTGCGGGCTGGGAGTGCGGCGGACTTTTTATCGCAAGCAGGTTGCGCTGATGGGCAAGCCGCCGCTGTCTTGATTTACACCGCAGCCCCAAACAGGCGGCCGACTCCAGCCGTCAGCCCCATCGCCAACGCCCCCCAAAAGGCGACGCGACCGGCACCCTTGGCGATGGAGGCACCGCCCGCATAGGCCGCCGTGCCGCCCAACACCGCCAGCGTCACCAGAGCGGCGGCAGTCGTCACCTCGGCCACCAGCGCGGCTGGTGCCAGCACCACCGTGATGATGGGCATCACCGCGCCGACGACAAACGACACGGCGGAAGCGAACGCTGCCTGTACCGGCCGCGCGCGCAGAGTTTCGGTAATGCCCAGCTCGTCGCGGGCATGGGCACCCAGCGCATCACCGGTCATCAGCTTTTCGGCCACTTGCCGCGCCAGCGCCGGGTCGAGCCCACGGCTGACATAGATCGCGGTCAGCTCTTCGGTCTCGTGTTCCGGCTGCAAGGCCAGTTCACGCTTTTCGCGCTCGATGTCGGCGTGCTCGGTGTCGGCCTGCGACTGCACCGAAACATATTCACCCGCCGCCATCGACATCGCGCCCGCGACGAGACCGGCCACACCCGTTAGCAGAATGCCGCTGGGCGGCGCACCGGCAACGGCGACGCCCACGACGAGACTCGCTACCGAAATGGTGCCGTCGTTGGCCCCCAGCACGGCCGCGCGCAGCCAGCCGATGCGGTCTGATTTGTGTGATTCACGATGACTTCTAGACATGTTTTCGTTCCGTATGGAGTGCGTTCAGCTTATCGGCCATTGATGACCTGTTGAATGTCGCAGCAAGGTGCTTCGTACAAAAAAAGACGGCCCTGAATCAGGGCCGTAACGAGGGCTGGACATCGCCACTCGACAAGGTGCGGCCAGGGGAGACCGCACCTCAAGGGACTGCAAAATCAATCGCGCTCAGTCATCACCCAGTTCGATCTTGGTGGCGGTAAAAACGTTGCCGCTCTGCGAACCCTTCACCTCGCAGCGACGACCCGTGCGGTCACTGCCGAAAAAGGCCGCTTCGGTGCCACTACGGTCGTCAATCTCATACACGGTCGAGGCCGTCACCTGCACCGTGGCACCGTTGAGGGTGAAGCTCTTGCCGCTGGCGTTGAAGGCCGAAATGCTGCCCTTGATCTCCTGCGCACCGCTGCCGGAGCCACTGCCACTGCTGGCGGACTTGAGTTCCACCTTCACGGCGTAGTTGCGGCCCCCAATGGGTTTGGTGCTGTCGAACTTCACCTCGACAAAATCACCATTGCGGAGCTGGTCGAAGGTGGTCGCACGGTCATCGCGTTCGATCACCGACTGGCCATCGGCATAGAACAGGCTGCTGCCGACATCGAAGGTCTTCGCGGTCATATCCACCGAGGCCAGCGCGCCCTTCACCTCGCCATTGGCGCTACCGGAACCGCTGTTGGCGTGCTTCACCTCCACCTTGCTCGCGCGCAGCAGGTTGGCATCTGTCGCATCGAAGGTGCCTTCCACTTCCACCCGCGCGCCTTCTGCCAGCGTGCCTTGCAGAGTGGCGGCGCTGTAGTCCACCACGTAGCCCAAGAGGTTGAAACGCTTCGTGGTGGCATTCAGACCGGTGGCCTGACCTTCCAGCTCGCCGCCGCCGCTGCGCTCACCGCTGGCCTTGTTCTCCACCTCTACCTTGCGGGCAGCGATGGTGGTGCCATTGAGCGGTCCTTCCACTTCCACCCGCACGCCGTTGGCGAGCGTGCCCTTGAGCGTCGCGCTGGTGTAGTCCACCCTCTGGGTACCGACGAGAAAGGTCTTGGCAGTGGCATCCAGGCTTGCCAGCGTGCCGCGCAACTCGGATTCGGAATAGCCGCTGTCGCCGGACTTGGTCAGCTTTCGCTCGACGCGCGTGGCCAGGATGCGGCCATCGCTCTGGCGCTGGCCGGAGA
This sequence comes from Nevskiaceae bacterium, assembly GCA_021731445.1. Taxonomy (GTDB): domain Bacteria; phylum Pseudomonadota; class Gammaproteobacteria; order Nevskiales; family Nevskiaceae; genus Stagnimonas. The sequence continues at coordinate 6,867 of JAKFXK010000072.1, forward strand.
CCTCGACGAAATCACCGGTCTTCAGATCGGCCAAGGTCAGCGAGGTATAGCTGTCATCGACGTTGTCTTCAAACGCGCGAGTCAGCGCGTCGGTGGTGACGATCTGCGAGAACAGCTCCAGCGTGCCGGCGGCCACATCGACGCGGCCCAGCGCGCCCTTCACTTCAAACTTGATATCCACACCGCTCACCGTGAGCGTGCCGGAGGCCTTTGCCGTGCTGCTCACCACAGTGGCGGCAATCACGTCACCGGGCTGCACATCGTTGGCGCTGGCCGCCTTGCCGTTCTGAGTGACGCTGCCGGTGACCACGAGGGCCTGGCTGCCAAAGGTGAGCGCGCCGGGTTGGCCACCCACCACGCCAGCGGCGCTTTTGGCCGTGGTGGTGCCGGTGAGTGGATCCGTGCCGCCGCCACCGCCGCAAGCTGAGAGCGCAATTGCTGCCAGCGCGATGAGTGATTTTGTTTTCATGGTTTCTCCGGGGGATGAATGCCGAAGTCTTTTCGGCCTAGCTACTGTGATGCCCCGACACTTGCCGGAGGGTGGCCGGAACATGAACTCTCGTTAACGTTTACGAGCGGTGTAGTGGCGGCGACAAATGGCGACTCAACGCTTCCGTGGCAGTCCGCGCATCAGGCTGCGCGAAGTCCACCAAAGCGCCGATACAGGATGGGCAGCAGCACCAGCGTCAGCAGCGTGCTGGTGATGAGCCCGCCAATCACCACGATGGCGAGCGGCTTCTGAATCTCGGAGCCGGGGCCGGTGGCGAACAGCATCGGCACCAGGCCGATGGCGGTCATGCTGGCGGTGAGCATCACGGGCCTAAGCCTTCGCATCGCGCCTTGCACCACCACGTCGGCCATCGCCATGCCGCTGTCGCGCAGCTGGTTGAAGTAGGTCACCAGCACCACGCCGTTGAGCACGGCGATGCCGAGCAGCGCGATGAAACCGACCGACGCTGGCACCGAGAGATATTCGCCCGACACCGCGAGCGCCATCACGCCGCCGATAATGGCGAAGGGGATGTTGCTGAGAACCAAGGCAGCCTGCTTCAGCGAATTGAAGACGCTGTAGAGGATGAGGAAGATCAGCGCCAGCGCGATGGGCACCACGGTGGCGAGACGCTTGGCGGCGCGTTGCTGGTTTTCAAACTCGCCGCCCCAGGCCAGGCGATAGCCCTGCGGCAGTTGCACGGCTTGTTCGACGGTGCGGCGGGCTTCCTCGACAAACCCCACCAGGTCACGACCCCGCACATTGGCGATGACCACGGTGTTGCGGCTGCCGAGTTCGCGGGCGATCTGCACCGGGCCGCTGACGCGCTCGATGGTGGCGAGCTGGCTGAGGCTGACCTGCCCACCATTGGGCAGGCGCACCGGCAAAGTAGCCAGGCTGTCGGGCGACTGTTCGGCCCCGGCGGCCTTGAGCATCAAGGGATAACGGCGACCGTCCTTTTGCATCATGCCCACCTTCACGCCCTCAATCTGCGTGCGCAGCAATTCGCTGAGGTCGTCTACCGACAGGCCGTAGCGCATCAGCGCGTCGGTGTCTGGCACGGCGCGCAGATACTGCACGCCCTCGTTGGCGACGTAGTAAACGTCCTGCGCGCCCGCAATGCCGCGCAGCGCAGTGGCAATCTCATCGGACTTGGCACCCAGCACGGCAAGGTCTGGCCCGTAGATGCGCACGGCCAGATCGCCGCGCACCCCCAGAATCAGTTCCGAGACACGCATCTGGATCGGTTGGTTGAAGGCGAAGGCCACACCGGGGAAGTCCTTCAGCACCTCGCGGATGGCGTCCTGAATCTCTTCCTTGGTGTCGAAGCGCCATTCGCTTTTGGGCTTGAGCGCGAAGAAGCCGTCGGTCTGGTTCAGGCCCATCGGGTCGAGGCCGATCTCGTCGCTGCCTGCGCGTGCCACGCCCAGCTCAAGCTCCGGCACGCGGGCCATCACCGCTTTTTGAAAAGCCGTGTCGATCGCGAGCGAAGCATCGAGATTGATCGACGGCAGCTTTTCGAGCTGCACGATGATGCTGCCCTCGTCCATCGTCGGCATGAAGGTCTTGCCGATGCGGGTGTAGAGCGCGCCGGTCACCACCAGCAGTGCTACAGCGACACCACCGACGATCAGCGGGTTCTTGAGTGACCAGTGCAGCAGGGGCTCGTAGACCGCAGCAATCTTGCGCGGCAGCCAGGGGTCGTCGTGGCCTTCGGCCTTCAGCAGCAGCTTGGCCGCGAGCGGAATGACCGTGAGCGAGAGCAGCAGCGACCCCGCCAGTGCGTAGACGATGGTGAGCGCCACCGGGGCAAACAGCTTGCCCTCCAGCCCTTGCAGGCTAAGCAGCGGCACGAACACCAGCGCGATGATCGCCATGCCAGCCGTCACCGGCACCGCGACTTCTTTCACGGCATTGAGCACCAGCCGCGCTTTGTCGGGGTCTTGCTTGCCGCCGCCGTGATCGGCTTCGTGCAAGTGGGCGACGATGTTCTCCACCACCACCACGGCCGCATCCACCAGCAGGCCAATGGCGATGGCGAGGCCGCCCAGGCTCATCAGGTTGGCAGTGAGGCCGGTGCTGCGCATGAGGATGAAGGTCCACAGTGCGGCCAGCGGCAGCACCACGGCCACGGCGAGGGCGGCACGCAGATTGCCGAGAAACAGCACCAGCAGAATCAGCACCAGCACCACGGACTCGGTCAGCGCCTTGGCCACGGTATGCACGGCGCGGCTCACCAGCTCGCCCCGGTTGTAGAACGGGGTGATGGTGATGCCTTTCGGCAGCAGCGGCTTGAGGTCTTCGAGCTTGGCCTGCACCCCGGCCACCAGCTCGCCGGCATTGGCCCCGCGCAGGCCCAGCACCAGCCCTTGCACGGCTTCACCTTCACCGTTCTTCACCACACCGCCCATGCGGGTGAGTGCGCCGATTTGCACCACCGCCACGTCACGCACGCGCACCAGTGCATTGCCCTCGGCGCGCACCACGAGATTGCCGATGTCATCCAGCGATTGCAGCTTGCCTTGCACGCGCACCAGCAGGGCTTCTTCGCCCTCGTTGACGCGGCCCGCACCGTCGTTGCTGTTGAAGCTCACGAGTGTTTGGCGCAGGGTTTCGAGCGTCACGTCGGCTGCGGCGAGCTTGGCGGCATCGGGCACCACTTCGTAGCTGGTGGCGCGGCCACCCAGAGAATTGACATCCGCCACGCCCACCACGGTGCGCAGCGCGGGCCGGATGATCCAGTCCAGCACCTCGCGGCGCTCCGCGAGGCTCTGCGGACCATCGACCGTGAACATATACATCTCGCCCAAGGGCGTGGTGATAGGGGCCATGCCGCCGGTGACGCTGGCGGGCAGTTCAGCCCACACGCCATTGAGCCGTTCGGCCACCTGGCTGCGCGCCCAGTAGATGTCGGTGCCGTCGGCAAAGTCGAGCGTGATGTCGGCCAGGCCATATTTGGTGGTGGATCGCAGCATAGTCTGTTTGGGCAGGCCCAGCAGCTCGACTTCGATGGGCGCGGTGACGCGGGTTTCCATTTCCTCCGGCGTCATGCCCGCCACCTTGACGATGATCTTCACCTGCGGGGCAGAGACATCGGGGAAGGCATCAATCGGCAGATTGAGAAAGGAATACACACCCGCGCCAATCAGCAGCAACGAGGCGAGGACGGTCATCAGAGGCCGCGCGAGGGCGGCACGGGTGAGTGCGAGCAACATGCTTATTCACCCCCGCCGTGGCCGAGCCAGGCACCCTTGATGGCGATGGTGCCGGTGCTGGCCACCGCACTCTGTGCCGTGAGGGCGCCGCTCACCGTGGTGTTGCCGGAATCGCTTGCCAACACTTTCACCGGCGTCGCCACAAAGCCCTGTTCGCTTTTGACGAACACCACCGTGTCAGCGCCCTGACGGCTGACCGCCGTGGCAGGCACCACCCAGGCGGCATTGGCGATGGATTCGCGCTGCAGCTTCAACCACTGGCCGGGCCTGAGGTTGCTCTGGCCCTTGGGCAGCGCGGCGCGCACGCGCACGGTCTGCGCCATTTCGCTGGTGCCCCAGCCGGCCTGCGTCACCGTGGCCTGACGACCATCCGGCAGCGCCAGCGTATCGCCCACCGCAAAGCTGGCTTCGCTGATCGGCACTTGCAGTTCGAGCATCAGCTTGTTGGCGTCCACTAGCCGAAGCAGCGGGTCGGCCTCGGCCACGCGCTGACCCGGATTGACCAGCCGTTCAAGCACGGTGGCGCTCGATGGCGCACGCGCCAGAACGCGGCCGTTGCTGGCATCCGCAGCACTCATGCCCATGAGCTTGAAGCGCATGCGCACGGCGGAAAGCTGGCTCTCGGCCTGGCTGGCAGCCGCTTCACTGGCCTGCACGCGACGGGCGGCGATGATGCCCTCGCTGTGCAGCTGGCGATCCCGATCCCGCTCGCTGCGGGCGAGCTTGGCGGCGGACTCGGCCTGCATCAGCTCGGCACCCATCTGCGGCGCTTCGGCGCTGCGCAGTTCGGCCAGCACGCTACCAGCGGCCACGGCATCGCCCTCGGCCACCGGCACCCGCACCACCACACCGCTGGTCTGCGCCGTCACCACCCACTCGGCATCGGGTGCGGCAATCACCTTGGCGGTTAGGCTGCTGCCGGCTGCGACGGTGGTGGCTTTGGGCAGGGTGACGCTAATGCCGAGACTTTTGATCTGCTCGGCGCTGAAGCGGATGTTGGGCTCCGCAGGCGTTGCGGCCAACGAGACGCCCGCGCTGAGTGCAGCGATCAGCGGTAGCAGGCGCAGTGAAAAATGGGTCATGGCAAAACTCCGTTGATCTGGTTGAAGCGGGCGATGGCACGCGAATGGGCAATGAAGGCGAGCAGATGGCTGCGATTGGCTTCGGCGGCGCGCAGCTCGGTGAGCAGCCGCTCGGCGAGCGGGATCTCGCCCAGGCTGTAGGCGCGGCGCGCGAGGGCGAGTTCGTCCAGTGCCAGCGCCATGCGGCCACCGGCGTCGGTGAGTGCGATCTCACGGGCGTGCAGCTCGTGCTCGGCCTCGTGGTGGGCCAGCTGCGATTCGCGTTCCATCTGGCTGACGAAATCGCGGGCGCGGGCGGCTTCGAGCTTGAGTGGTGCGAGTGCAGCCTGCCGGTGGCTGTTGCCGCCGAAGGGCAGCGAGAGTTGGGCGGCGAGGCTATCGACATACGGTGCGCCGTCCTGGGTGTCGTGGCGCACGCCCAGCAACAGGCGCGGGCTGCCCGCGCCCTCGCTGCGGCCTGCTGCCAAGGCGGCCTCGGCCCGCGCGGCTGTGGCGCGGGCGGCGTCCAGCGGCAGGTAGGCAGTCACTTCTGGCGCGGCGCGCTCTTCTTCCGGGTTGGGTAAGGCGCTCAAGCCGGTCAAGGCGCGCCAGCCGAAGAAGCGGTCTGCCAGCATCACTTCGGCTTCGTGCTGCGCGGCCTCACGCTCCAGCCGCTGGCCTTCGGCGGTGATGCGCTCGCCGGGTGCGGCGTCACCGGCGTTGATGCGCTGCTGCACATCGGCTTCCAGCGCCTTGAACGCCGCCACGTCGCGGCGGGCCAGCTCCAACCGCTGCTGGGCCTCGCGCACTTCCCAGTAGCTCTCGCGCACTGCACCCGCCACCTGCCAGCGGTGGAAGCGCAGCTCATCCGCAACACCGACCTGGTTGGCACTGGCGAGTTGCGCGACAGCCTGGCGCTGGCCCCAGCGCCATAGCGGCAAATCAAAACCGGCTTCGGACTCGGTCACGCCCTGGCGGGTTTGCAGGCGGTCGCTGAGGTAGCGCAGCTGCACACTCGGCGCGCCTGCGATGAGGCTGCGGCTGCGGGCTTTGGCATCG
>JAKFXK010000110.1 GCA_021731445.1 Nevskiaceae bacterium
GACCCTGACCTGGGTGTCGTCGATGAGAGCCTGCAAGGCGCGGCGTTCGGGGCTGAACCAGTAGCCGTTGTAGATGAGCTTGGCGTAGCGTGGCATCAGCTCGTCCTTGAGATGCGCCTGCTCGCGGTCGAGGCAGAGCGACTCGATGGCGCGGTGGGCCTTGAGCAATATCGTCCCGCCTGGCGTCTCGTAGCAGCCGCGCGATTTCATGCCGACGTAGCGGTTCTCGACGATATCCAGCCGTCCGATGCCGTGCATGCCGCCCAGTTCATTGAGTTTGGCGAGCACCTTGTATGGCGAGAGCTTCTTGCCGTTGACGGCCACCACATTGCCTTCGACGAACTTCAGTGTGACGGTTTCCGGCTCATTGGGTGCGTCTTCAGGGTTCTTCGTCCAGCGCCAGATGTCGTCCGGCGGGCACCACCAGGGATCTTCGAGGCCACCACCCTCGTAGGAGATGTGCAGGGCGTTGGCATCCATCGAGTACGGCGAGCCGCCGCCCTTCTTCTTGGTGATCGGGATCTTGTGTCTGGCGGCATAGGCCAGCAGGGTTTCGCGGCTGGTCAGATCCCATTCGCGCCAGGGCGCAATCACCTTGATGTTGGGGTTGAAGTGGTAGGCACCCAGCTCGAAGCGCACCTGATCGTTGCCCTTGCCCGTGGCACCGTGCGAGATGGCATCGCAGCCGGTCTTCTCGGCAATCTCCATCAGCCGTTTGGCAATCAAGGGACGCGCAATGGAAGTGCCCAGCAGATACTCGCCCTCGTAGATCGCATTGGCGCGGAACATCGGGAACACGAAATCGCGTACGAACTCCTCACGCAGGTCGTCGATGAAGATTTCCTTGACGCCCAGCGCCTTGGCCTTGGGGCGGACGTGCTCCAGTTCTTCGCCCTGGCCGATGTCGGCAGTGAAGGTCACCACCTCGCAGCCGTAGCTGTCTTGCAGCCATTTCAGGATGACGGAGGTATCGAGGCCGCCGGAATAGGCGAGTGCGACTTTCTTGATTTTCTGGGACATGGCGGGCTTTTGCGAAGAGCGCCGCGATTATAGACAGCGCGTGCGTGAGATAATGGTTGAATGAATGATGCTTTGCCGCCCAATCCGCTTGCCACCAACCTCAACACTGCATTGACGGGCTCAGGCCGTCCCAAGATCGGCCATCGCTTCCGCGGGTTCCTGCCGGTGGTGGTGGACGTCGAAACCGGCGGCTTCAACAAGGATCGCGACGCCTTGCTCGAAGTCGCGGCAGTGATCCTGGGGGTCGACGAGCAGGGCACCTTCCACCGCAAGGAAACTGTGTTCGCGCAGGTGCAACCCTTCCCGGGCGCGAATCTCGACAAGGCCTCGATGGAAGTCAACGGCATCAAGGTCGACAACCCCTTGCGCATGGCGGTGCCCGAGAAAGATGCGCTCGACAAACTGTTCCGCCCCATCCGCAACGCCGTCTCCGAGAATGCCTGCACGCGCGCAATTCTCGTGGGCCACAACGCCCACTTCGACCTGGGCTTCATCAATGCGGCGGTCGACCGCACCCAGCTCAAGCGCAATCCCTTTCACCCGTTTTCGGTGTTCGATACCGCCACTTTGGGCGGCGCAGTGCTGGGCCAGACCGTGCTGGCCAAGGCGCTGATGGCCGCTGGATTGGGTTACAGCAGCAGCGAGGCGCACTCGGCCATCTACGATGCCGAAAAAACTGCGGATCTGTTCTGCCTGCTGCTCAATCGACTGCGCGAGGTTCACTTGAACTTCAAGTCGCTCGTGCCGGATGAATCGCTCGACGCCTAAAATGTACGCCCTCTCTTACTTTGCCGGCTGCAAAAAGCCTGGCCCGCCCGACATGCCCAAGGCTTCATTGCGCCCGGATGCGCACCGCTTGCCGATGTTCTTCCGCGTCTGGCTTGCGCTCGGCCTGGCGACTTTTGCCGCATTGCCCACATCGGCCCACGCCGCATTCGGATTCGAGCAAGTCGCAGCCAAGGCGCAGCAGCTCGCGCAGCAAGACTACGAAGCGCCTACCAGCGATCTGCCGAAAGAGCTGAAGGAACTCGACTACGACCAGTACCGCGACATCCGCTTCAAGCCCGCGCAATCGGTGTGGCGTAAGCAGAACCTGCCGTTCGAGCTGCAACTGTTCCATCCTGGCCTCTACTACAACGCCCCGGTCAAGATCAGCCTTATCGCCAATGGCAGGGCTGCACCGCTCAGATTTAATGCTGACTTCTTCGACTACGGCAAGAACCGGCTCGACCGCAGCAAACTGAAGGATCTGGGCTATGCCGGTTTTCGCGTCCACTACCCGCTGAACTCGGCCCAGTACAAGGACGAGCTGCTGGTGTTTCAGGGTGCTTCCTATTTCCGCGCACTGGGCGCGGGCCAGCGCTATGGTCTTTCGGCACGTGGCTTGGCGATAGATACCGCTGTGTATTCGGGCGAGGAGTTCCCCAGCTTCACCGAGTTCTGGATCGAGACGCCGACCGCCAAGAGCTCCACGCTGAGCATTTACGCGCTGCTCGATTCACGTCGCGTCACTGGCGCTTACAAGTTTGTGCTCAAGCCGGGCACGCAGTCAGTGATGGAGGTGCAGTCGCGACTGTTCCTGCGCGAGGGCGTGGCCAAGCTGGGCATCGCACCGCTCACCAGCATGTTCCTGCACGGCAGCAACCAGAGCCGCTTCGAGGAAGACTACCGACCCGAGGTGCACGATTCCGATGGCCTCCTGGTCGCCAACAGCAATGGCGAATGGATCTGGCGGCCGCTGATCAATCCGCGCCGTCTCATCACCACCAGTTTCGGCCTCATCAATCCGCGCGGCTTTGGCCTGATGCAGCGTCGCCGCGACTTCGCTCACTACGAAGACCTCGAGGCCCACTACCATGAGCGCCCCAGTGCGTGGGTGGAACCGAAGGGCGACTGGGGTGCGGGCCGCGTCGAGTTGGTGCTGATCCCGACGCCCGATGAAACCAACGACAACATCGTCGCCTTCTGGGTGCCGAATGCACCGCCCGCACCGGGTCAGGCACTGAACCTCGCCTATCGCCTGAGCTGGCAGAAGCACCAGGGTGTGCGACCGCCCGTTGCCAGCGTGCTGCAAACCCGCAAGGGTCATGGCTATGTGAAAACGCCGGACGACACCCAGCGCCTCATCGTCGATTTTGAAGACGCCCCCGCAGCTGCCGAAGCCGCCATCAAAACCAGGGGCGGCAAGGCCAAAGCCATCGCAAAACCGTCAGCCGCCGAGCCAGTCACTGGCAGCGTCTGGATGGACGACAACGCTGAACTGATCGAGAAGCAGACCTTCCGCAACGACATGACCGGCGGCTGGCGCATGAGTTTCCGCTTCCGCCGCAAGGACAGCGACAAGCCGATCGAGATGCGCGCCTACCTGAAGCGCGGCAATGCCCAGGTCTCCGAGACCTGGAGCTATCTCTATCCGCCGAATTGAGTTGCCCTGATCGACGATGGCGCAGGCCGACCCCCACGCCGCTGCGTTCGCCTATCTGGATGCGCTGTCGCTGCCACAGGCTGAGCGGCAGCTGCTTGCCGCCCGGCTGACGGCGGCCAGCGCAGAGGCCGTGTGGGCGACGCTGCACGGCAGCCTCGCCGGTTTTGACCAACCCGACGCAAGCGATGCCGGACAGTCGCAGGAAGCACGTCTGCGGCTCGCCCTCGGGGATACCGCCCCGCCCATGCTGATCGGCCACGATGGCCACGGCGCCGTGCGTCTGCTTGCCACCCCGCCGCTGGCGCGCGCCAGCATGTCGCCCACGCCATGGTCGGACAACCCCTTGCGGCGCGCCTACGGCAGCCTGCGCGCGCGCTGGGTCGGCAAGCGCGGACTGAGTACACGCGCCCCACAGCCCGATGCTCCTGCAGCACTCAAAAGCCGCTGGCGCGTGGCAGCACGCAATCGCCGCTTCGTGCTTGGTGTACTGACGGTTGCGCAGGCGTTTGCAGCGACCTACTACATGCGCGCGATCCTGCCCTACAAGGGCACGCTGCCCATCGAACACTGGCTGGTCGGCGCGATCCTGGCGCTGTACCTGCTGCTGTTCATGTGGGTGGGGTTGGGTTTCTGGACCGCTCTGATGGGCTTCTGGGTCTTGCTGCGCGGCCACGACAAGCAGGCGATCACCGCCAGCGTCGGCGCCGATCACGACATCCCGGCGGATGCCCGCTGCGCGATCCTGCTGCCGATCTGCAACGAGGATGTTGCCCGCGTGTTTGCAGGCCTGCGCGCGACGATTGAATCAGTGGATGCCACCGATGCTGCAGCGACTTTTGATTACTTCATCCTCAGCGACACTGGCGACCCCGACACCCGCGTCGCCGAGGTCGAGGCCTGGCGCGATCTCTGTGTCGCCGTTGGCGGATATGGGCGCGTGTTCTACCGCCGTCGCACCCACCGCATCAAGCGCAAGAGCGGCAACGTTGCCGACTGGTGCCGCCGCTGGGGCAGCCGCTACAAGACCATGGTGGTGATGGATGCGGACAGCATCATGTCCGGCGACTGCCTCAAGCGCCTCGTGCAGCTGATGGAAGCGCGCCCCAACGCGGGCATCATCCAGTCCGCACCGCGCGCATCGGGGCGCGACACGCTGTATGCGCGCATCCAGCAATTCGCCACCCGCGTTTATGGCCCGCTGTTCACTGCCGGCCTGCACTACTGGCAGCTCGGTGAAAGTCACTATTGGGGCCACAACGCCATCATTCGCGTCGCGCCCTTCATGAAGCACTGTGCGCTTGGGCGACTGCCGGGCAAGGGTGCGATGTCGGGAGAAATTCTGTCGCACGATTTCGTCGAGGCCGCCCTCATGCGTCGCGCCGGCTGGAGCGTATGGATCGCCTACGACCTGCCGGGCAGCTACGAGGAAATGCCGCCCAACCTGCTCGACGAGTTGAAGCGCGACCGCCGCTGGTGCCAGGGCAATTTGCAGAACTTCCGCCTGTTCTTCACCCGTGGTCTGCACCCCGCACACCGCGCGGTGTTCATGACCGGTGTGATGGCCTACCTCTCCGCACCGCTTTGGTTCCTCTTTCTTGCTCTTTCGACTGCGCTGCTCTACGTCAACGCCAACGTCGAGCCGGTGTATTTCACCGAGGCGCATCAATTGTTCCCGCAGTGGCCGGAGTGGCATCCCGAATGGGCGATGCGCCTGTTCGGCCTCACCGCAGGGCTTCTGTTCCTGCCCAAGATCCTGGCGGCGCTGCTGATCCTGTTTAAGAAGCGGGAACGCCGTGCCTTTGGCGGCGGTGCGGCGCTGGTGGTCAGCCTGTTCTGCGAGATGCTGTTCTCGGCCTTGCTCGCCCCGGTGCGCATGCTGTTCCACACGCGTTTCGTGGTGAGCGCCCTGCTCGGCATCGCCATCCAGTGGAAATCCCCGCCGCGCGAAGACGCTGCCACGCCCTGGAGCGAGGCGCTGCTGCGTCATGGCATGGGTACGCTGCTGGGTGGAGCTTGGCTGTATGCGATCTACCGCTTCAACCCCGAACTCCTCTACTGGCTGATTCCGGTCGCGGGTTCGCTCTTGGTGTCGATCCCGCTCTCGGTATATTCCAGCCGTGCCAGCTGGGGTCGTGCCGCGCGCTATGCACCGCTGTTCCTCATCCCCGAGGAAAGCGCGCCGCCACCCGAACTGCGTCGCCTGCAGCTGCTGATGCGCGAGGCCCCAGACTACAAAGGCGGTTTCAAGCGCGCACTCAGCGCACCGCTGACGCAGGCACTCATCCACGCACTCGCCCGCACCAACCGGCGCGGCGAGATGAGCCGGGAAACCATGCAAGCCGTGCGCGAGAATCGCATCGAGACGGTGAGTGCCGTCGATCGCAACCGCCTGCTCAGCCACCGCAGCGCACTAGTACGCGCCCACGAAGAAATCTGGCAACACTGAGAAAGCCTTGTGGATGCAAGGTTTTTCGTGTGTCATGAATATTTAACCTGACAGTCAAAACAGAGCAACGGGCTGTGCCTACCGTGCACAGCGTTCCAAGAAGGAACGCCCGATGAGGACGCTGCCATGACTGCAATGATCATCCCTGTCACGCTGCCAAGCCCCGCTCCCCGTTTCACGGTGCGTTTCGCCACCACCGACGCCGAAGTGCTCGCCACCCAGAAGCTGCGTTACCGCATCTTCGCTGGCGAAATGGGTGCTGCTATCGACGGCGGCCACGACGGTGTCGACACAGACCAATACGATGCCCACTGCCAGCACCTGATGGTGATCGACAACAGCACCGGCGAAGTGATTGCCTGCACCCGCATCCTCACCGAAGACGCTGCCGAAGCGACGGGCGGCTTCTATTCCGCCAGCGAGTTCGATCTGGAAATGATCCACAGCCTGCCCGGCCGCGTCATGGAAATCGGCCGCACCTGTGTTGCCGCAGAGCATCGCAGCGGCGCGGTTATTGCCACGCTCTGGCAGGGCATTGCCGAATACATCACGCGCGAGGGTTATGACTACATGTTCGGCTGCGCGAGCATTGGCCTCGAAGACGGCGGCGCTGCGGCGCATCAGATCCTGGACATCCTGCGCGCCAAAAGCATGAGCGCCCCCAGCCAACGCGTGCGCCCCTACTACGGCCTGCCGGTCGCCGACAAAAAGCTCGAAGGCCCGGTGCGCATGCCGCCCCTGCTCAAGGCCTACGTCAGTCTCGGTGCCAAGGCCTGCGGTGAGGCGTACTGGGATCGGGACTTCAACTGCGCCGACGTGTTCATGCTGCTCAACGTCACCGACTTGAATCCGCGCTATGCACGCCACTTTCTGGGTCGCAGCGCAACGGTCGCAGTCAGCCAGGAAGTCACTCTCGCGCAATGATCGAAGCGCAGTTTGATGCGGCGGCCAGAGATGGCCGCCGTTTTGCATTAGGCAATCCGCTCGTTCAATTCACGGCAAGAGGCCGCTTCGACATCGTGTCCATATTGCGTTTCCTGCTGCGCTCGCTGCGCGTCGCCAATCATCTGGCCTTGGCACTCGTGCTCTGCACGCTCATGAATCTCGACTTCACGGGCCGCATTGATATCGACGACTGGTCGCGCCGCTGGCTCAAGCGCCTGATGCGCATCATGGGAATTCGATTTGTCATTCACGGTGAGCCGGTCGAGGGCGGGCAGATGATCGTCTGCAACCACGTCTCGTGGATCGACATCCCCCTGGTCGGGGCTGCGCTCACCAGCCGTTTCGTCGCCAAGAGCGACATCCAGCACTGGCCGATCATCGGTTTCATTGCCCGGGCCATCGGCACCTTTTTCATCCGTCGTGGCATCGGCGGCAGCAAGCCGATGCTGGAAAAACTCAAGCCCCATCTGGCAGCGGGCGGTAGCGTGGTGATCTTCCCCGAAGGCACCACCACCAATGGCCACCACGTAATGCCCTTCCACCCGCGCCTGTTCCAGGCCGCGCTTGATTGCCAGGCACTTGTGCAGCCCGTTGCCCTGCGCTACGGCCTCACCCGAAAAGGCGAAGACATCGCCCCTTTTATCGGCGATGACACCCTGTTCGCACATGTGGTGCGCATGATGCGCTCGCCAGGACTGGTGGCCGAACTGATCTACTGCCCGCCGCTGCTGCCAGAGCACTACAGCGACCGCACGGCGATGGCAGCAGATGCTGAAGAAGCCATCCGTCGTGCAGTGGCACCAGAGACCGTGTTCAAGAAGCCGGCGCTGATGGAGCGGCAGGCACACGCCAAGGCGGCCTGAGACCATGGCCGCTAAAATGCGGCCATGAGTACCATCCTCACTCCAGCTGCCAAACCCGCTCCCATCATCCAGGGCGTGAAGCTGCGCGCCGCCGAGAAGATGGCGCGCATCCCGGTCAAGATCGAACCGACCACCGAGGCACTGCGCAAGCCTTCGTGGATCCGCGCCAAGCTTGGCAACGGAGGCGAAGTGCAGCGCATCAAGGAGATGCTGCGCGAGAACGATCTGCACAGCGTCTGCGAAGAGGCCAACTGTCCCAACCTCAACGAGTGTTTCACGAAGGGCACCGCCACCTTCATGGTGATGGGCGACATCTGCACCCGCCGCTGCCCGTTCTGCGATGTCGGCCACGGCCGCCCCAACCCGCTCGACATGGACGAGCCGAAGAAGCTCGCCGGCACCATCGCCAAGATGGGCCTCAAGTACGTGGTCATCACCAGCGTCGATCGTGATGATTTGCTGGATGGTGGCGCGGCGCACTTTGCCGCCTGCATCCGCGAGAGCCGCATCGCTAGCCCACAGCTCACCATCGAAGTGCTGGTGCCGGATTTTCGCGGCCGCATCGACCCGGCGCTCGCCATCTTCAAGGACACGCCGCCCGACGTCTTCAACCACAACCTCGAAACCGTGCCTCGCCTCTACAAGCAGGCCCGCCCCGGCAGCGATTACGACTGGTCGCTCGACCTGCTCGAACGCTTCAAGGATCTACATCCGAAGGTGCCAACCAAGAGCGGCCTGATGCTGGGCCTGGGTGAAGAAATCGAAGAAATCGAGCAGGTGATGCGCGACCTGCGCGCCCACCACGTGGACATGCTCACCCTCGGCCAGTACCTGCAACCCAGCAAGCACCATCTGCCGGTCGCCCGCTACGTGCACCCTGACGAGTTCGAGCGCCTGCGCGTGGTCGGCGAGGCAATGGGGTTCTCACACGTGGCCAGCGGGCCGATGGTGCGCAGCAGTTATCACGCGGATCAGCAGGCGCATGCAGTGCTGATGACTTAGCTAGTCGATCTTTCAGCGAAAACAACAAGGAAACCTAAAATGTGCCGCTCCATCTTTTTAATTTTCATCCTTGCAATTTTTGGTAGTGTCTCAGTTTGAAATCTTGGATGCTTGACCGCTCAGGCGCGGTCGTTACACTCGGCGCATGACCAAACCCAAACGTCCTCGCGATACCAACCAGCTCGCTAAGTTCATCGTGGACATTGCGTCTGGCGAGCTAGAGCTGCCCAAAACCGATGATGGCAAAGACCCTGCCGCCGTTGCACTTGGACGCAAGGGCGGCTTGAAGGGTGGCAAGGCTCGCGCTGCCGCACTTACGCCGGAGCGTAAGGCGGAGATCGCTAAGAAAGCTGCCGCAGCTCGGTGGGATAAAACCTAGTCAAGCAAATCGCCCTGCTGTCCGGCTTGTGGGAACCTCTTCCCAAAGAGCTTTTTGAACTGCGGCACAGTGTCAGACACTCCCATAAGCGTCTGCACCTCTTGAACTTGCCGCTTCAATTTTTCGATTCCATACCCAAGTTTCAGATGCTGGTGGAACCTTGAGCGGCGGTTTCCTTTGGCGTCAATTTTTGGATTGATCCTGTCCAACTCTTCGAGAACAGCGCCATTTTCTAACGGGTGGTAAACGTAAGTTCTGGTGAACTTGGCGAAGTGCTGCGGCCTGTTTTGGATCACTGAGCCGCTATGAGTTTGCGTTAACTTCTTGCTGCCATAGAGTCGGTTCAGATCGTCGTAGTAAGAGTCTGGAAACTGCTTTTCCCACTCTCGCATTTCCTCCGCCACATATTGTTGAACCAACAAGCGTAGTGCTTGTGGGTCGCGTATCTGTTGGTAGCCGGTAGCCTCATCAATCAGCGCGACGACGCCAATTTTTGCGAAGGCGTGAGACAGTATTTGAGCCTGAGCAACAAGCCTCTTTTGAGCCGTTTTCAGCCCGGTTCCAATACCGTCTGCCGCGATGATCGCCCTGGCAACCTCAACCAAAATATCAGCTTCGTAGCCGTGAGCTAGATCCTGCACCAAAGGCTTGAAATTAATAGGATTATTGATCTTTTCGCGCAGCTTTTCGCTAAGTGCGGATCCAAGGCCTTTGCCCTGCATGGTCTTCATAAAGGCGTTGCCGCCGTCCGACTTAAGCCCCAAAGCCTTCGCCATACCCCGCTTGTGGAAGACGCGCCTTCCGTCACCAAGGACGTAGCAATCTAGGGTCAACCCGCCAATGTCAATTTGCCCTTGGTGGGTAGCACTGGGCAGCACAACCCCATCTTGTGTGACCTGGATTGCGGCAGCGGCACGGGGCGAATGTCGAGCTGCTGCCGCCGCTTTTGCGATCTCACTTCTGCGTTCAGCAGATAACTTTTCACGTCTAGCGACACCGCCACGAGCGCGGCCCGTAGCTTCACGATCATCTTTTTCCATTGCAAGCACCTTTTGTGTAAATGTGCTTGCATTGTCTTAGATGTGTATTCCACAATGCAAGCAGAAAATGTAAATATATGCTTGCATATCGTGAAATTGACAAGCATAATGTTCACATTGAATCAGGCGAACACATGAACAAGCTGACCATCCAGAAGCGCGCACAGATCATCGGAATGCTGGTGGAAGGCAACAGCTTGCGCGCCGTCAGCCGCATGGCGGATTGCTCAATCAACACCGTGACCAAACTGCTGGTGGACGTTGGCGTTGCCTGTTCTGAGTATCAGAACCAAACCATGCGCAATCTGCCCTGCAAGCGCATCCAGTGCGATGAGATTTGGGCCTTCGTCGGTAGCAAGGCGAAGAACACTTGCGATGAAGCGAAGGCCGCTGGCACGGCTGGCGACGTGTGGACGTGGACTGCGATTGATGCCGATACCAAGCTGATCCCGTGCTGGATGGTCGGCGGTCGTCACTCTGGCTTCGCCAACCTGTTCATGGATGACTTGGCCTCGCGCCTCGCCAACCGTGTGCAGCTCACCACAGACGGCCATCGCGCTTATCTCTGCGCTGTGGACAATGCTTTCGGCACTCAGATCGACTACGCGCAGCTCATCAAGATTTACGGCCCCACGCCGAACGGTAGCGGCCCCGCTGCGCGTTACAGCCCCGGCGAATGCTGCGGTATTGAGAAACGTGCCGTGTGCGGCACGCCGGACATGGAGCAGATCAGCACCAGCTATGTCGAGCGCGCCAACCTCACGATGCGCATGGGAATGCGCCGCTTCACCCGCCTGACGAATGCCTTCTCAAAGAAGGTCGAGAACCACGCTCACGCGGTGGCACTGCACATGATGTATTACAACTTCGGGCGGGTTCACAAGACGTTGCGCGTCACGCCTGCGATGGAAGCTGGTCTGACGGATCACGTCTGGTCGCTGGCTGAGATTGCGGCGCTGGTCGTTGACGAAGCGCCGAAGGCGCGCGGCCCCTACAAAAAGCGCGCTGCGGCAAGTCAAGCCGAAGCAATTTCAAACTGAGACACTACCCAATTTTTGTCTGCTCAGGCTGTGCCACCTCGGGTACGAAAGTAAGCCGATCACTCGAAAGTGTTGAAACAAACGATGGCTGGATCGTCGGCAGCATTGGTGGGGCAAAAGGAATGTTTAGTCGCAAAGGAAGCATTTATAGCGATCACAAATTGATCTTTATAAAAACAGATGCGAAAAACTCTGGTGGCACGCTGACCTATTCAACAGGAGAAGCTTTTGGTCTAAGTAAAGATTTCAATGATAGCGACGAAGCTTCCGACTTGTTTGCCGTCCAGCTTCCAAAAGGCACTTAATGCATTTGTAGCCGCTTACTTTTGGCAACCTCAAAGTACTGGTGGAAGCATGCCAGAAGTAAAGGCGGCATTCTCTAGTCCTATTCCTTTTGAGGTCAATTCTGGAGAGACGCTATATCTTGGCTCGTTCATCGCCGCCAACGAATGGCCCGAGGGTTTTCCATTGCGGATAAATCCTGGTCCTCCATTTTTTAATCTTTATCTTCGCAGCGACCGCGATATGCCGAAGCTGCGATCAAAGTTTTCTGCCCTTCCAACAAAGACCACCTTTTGGTTCCCTACTGGCTTTAATTCTTATCTTAGAACACCTGAGCCAAAACAGTGACGTAGCCCGGATGTAATCCGGGACTGGGGCAACACTGGATTGCATCCGGGCTACCGATCTGCACACAACCTACGAAGTCGTAGCGTGCGCTGTGCGCACGGGCCGATTAGCCGATCAAGAAGCAACGTGCGCATAGCGCACGCTACGTGTTGGCTACGCGATAGCTGAACTCCAGCGCCTCGCCCTCCCTCCCACCCGCAGCGCGCACCCAGGTCGCGGTGTCAGCGGTCGCATGCAGAAACCAGGTCTGCTGCTCGAGCACGCCACCGTTCTTTTGGACGAAGGCCAGCGGGTCGAGCACTGC
>JAKFXK010000005.1 GCA_021731445.1 Nevskiaceae bacterium
GCCGCGGAGTTCGTCCGCGGCCGGACTCAGGCCATCGCTGGCCTGGCCCATCTTGTCCTTCAGGAAGCTCATCAGGTCTTCCTGCAAGCCCGCGACATCCGGCAGGCCGAGGAAGCGCCGCAGCTCCTCCGGTTTCACATCGATCTCGACCTTGATCTGCATGGGGTAATCCTCAGGCGGCCAACACGAACAGGGCAACGGAACACAGGGCAGCGGCAAACCAGGCGATGGAGCGCAGCAGCGCCCAGTCTGCAATGTAGAACACGCCGTAAATCATGCGACTCGCAATGAAGATGAGCGCAAGCTTGTTCGCCCAGGCATTGGGGCCCAGCACCATATGGTTGACGATCACCGCTGCCGCAAAGGCCGGAAAGGCCTCGAAGCCGTTGAGCTGCGCCCAGTGTGAGCGCTTCTGCCAGCCCGTGGTGGCTTCCAGATACACCCGTGGACTGTGGTTATCGAAGCGCCGGCTCAGCTTGGCCAGCAGCGAGAACGGGTAGGGCAGGAATGCGGCGGCCAGCACGCACCAGAGGGCAATGGTCATGTCGTCAGTTTCCTTTCTGCTTCAGCATAAATGGCGGCGGTCTTGGTGATGATTTCCACAGGCAGCTGCGGCCCCGGCGGGCGCTTGTCCCAGCCGAGTGTTTCCAGATAGTCGCGTACCAGCTGCTTGTCGTAGCTGGGCGGGCTTACTCCCGGCCGGTACTGGTCGGCAGGCCAGAAGCGCGAGGAGTCCGGTGTCAGCACTTCGTCGATCAGATGCACCGTGCCCGCCTCATCCACGCCGAACTCGAACTTGGTATCGGCGATGATGATGCCGCGCTCCAGCGCAAAGGCGGCGGCCTCGCGGTAGATGCGCAGGGTGTAGTCCCTGAGCTGCGCGGCGAGATCAGCGCCCACCAGTTCGACCGCACGGGCATAGTCGATGTTGACGTCGTGCTGGCCCGCAGGCGCTTTCCAGGCCGGGGTGAAGATCGGCTCGTCGAGTTTCGCAGCCTGCTGCAGGCCCTTGGGCAGGGTGATGCCGCAGACCGCGCCGGTCTGCTGGTATTCCTTCCAGCCCGAACCGATCAGATAGCCGCGTGCGACGCATTCCACCGGCAGCGCCTTGAGCTTTTTCACGATCACTGCGCGGCCTTCGCATTCCGCCAGCTCACGGGCGTCCAGCCAGTCGGCAAGGTGCATCTCCGGTGCCATCTGGTTCGGCAGCAGCGAGGCAAAGCGGTGCATCCAGAAGCTGGTCAGCCGGGTCAGCACCGCGCCCTTTCCGGGGAAAGACTGCGGCAGGATCACATCGAAGGCCGACAGCCGATCGGTCGATACCAGCAGCATGTGCTGATCGCCAACCGCAAAGATGTCGCGCACCTTGCCGGCGTGGATCTTGGGCAGCGAGGTGATGGTGGAGGCGTGCAGCGGCTGGGACATGAAGTTTCCTTTCAGCGAAGCTGGATTGTCGGGCCTCAAGCCATTGCACGCCAAGCCTGAGATAATGGCCGTATGGCAAAGCAATCCCCGATCCTCAGCCCTTCCATTCTCTCTGCTGACCTCGCGCGCCTCGGCGATGACGTGAAGGCCGTGCTCGACGCCGGTGCCGACTGGGTGCATTTCGACGTGATGGACAACCATTACGTGCCCAACCTCACCTTCGGGCCGGCGATTGCCGAGGCGCTGCGCAAGTACGGCATCACCGCCCCGCTCGACGTGCATCTGATGATCGAGCCGGTGGATGAGCTGGCGGCCAACTTTGCCAAGGCCGGCGCGACGCTGATCAGCTTTCACCCCGAAGCCACGCGCCACATCGACCGCTCGCTGCAGGCGATCAAGGCCGCCGGCTGCCAGAGCGGCCTGGTGTTCAACCCCGCCACACCGCTGGACTGCCTGAAATACGTGATGGACAAGGTCGATCTCATCCTGCTGATGAGCGTCAACCCTGGCTTTGGCGGCCAGAGCTTCATCCCCGCCACCCTCAACAAGCTGCGTGAGGCGCGGGAGCTGATCGATGCCAGCGGCCGCTCGATCCGCCTCGAAGTGGATGGCGGCGTGAAGATCGACAACATCCGCGAGATCGCCGCTGCGGGGGCTGATACCTTCGTCGCCGGTTCGGCGATCTTCGGCAAGCCCGACTACGCTGCTACCATCCGCGCCATGCGCGACGAAATCTCCAGGGCTTAGAGCAATGCGGACTGCAACCACGAGCCGCTGCTGGCGATGGTGAACCGGGACTAAATCCCGCGTTGTTCCCCCTTGCGCGCCACTGCGCGCCCGCCAAAGATTTTCAAGTCTGCACGCCCTCATGTCCGCACCCATCCAGAAGCTCATCGCGCTCACGCGCGAACTGCCGGGCGACCTCGACACCCCGGTCGGCGCCTACCTCAAGCTCGCCAACCAGCCCTTCAGCTACCTGCTGGAATCCATGCAGGGCGGTGAGCAGTGGGGGCGCTATTCCTTCATTGGGCTGGCCTGCCGCGAGGTGATCCGCGTCCACAACCGCCGCGTCAGCATCACCCGCGACGGCGTGCGCGTGCGCGACCAGCACATGGCCGACCCGCTCGCCTTCATCCGCAGCTACACCCAGAGCGTGGTGGCACCACTGCCGGGCGCGCTGCGCTTTACCGGTGGCTGGGTGGGCTACTTCGGTTTCGAGACTGCCCGCTATGTCGAGCCGCGCCTCGACAAGGTTCAGGCCGATCCGCTCGGCACGCCGGACATCCTGCTGATGCGCAGTGACGAGGTGGTGGTGTTCGATGCCATCAAGGCCACCATCACGCTGGTGGTGCATGTTGAAGACACGCCGGCAGGCCGCGAGCAGGGCGAAAACCGACTGGCCGAGCTGCAGCGCCAGATGGGCGCGCCGATGCGGCAATCCCGCGCACCGTTTGCCGAGACCAATGCCGACCTGCCCTTTGTCAGCAGTATGGGCGAGGCCGCGTTCAAGGCCGCCGTGCAGAAGATCAAGGACTACACCGCTGCGGGTGACGTGATGCAGGTGGTGCCGTCGCACCGCCTCAGCGCGCCGTTCAGCGCCGACCCGGTGCAGCTCTACCGCGCCATCCGCCGGCTCAACCCCTCGCCGTATCTCTACTGCATGCACCTGGGTGATCACCATGTGGTCGGCTCATCGCCGGAGATTCTGGTGCGCGTGCAGGATGGCCTGGCCACCGTGCGGCCCATTGCCGGCACGGCCAGGCGCGGGGCGACACCCGAGCAGGATGCAGCACTCGAAGCCGAGCTGTTGGCCAACCCCAAGGAAGTCGCCGAGCATCTGATGCTGATCGACCTCGGCCGCAACGATCTGGGCCGTGTCGCACAGACCGGCAGCGTCAAGCTCACCGAGAAAATGGCGATCGAGAAATACAGCCACGTCATGCATATTGTCAGCAACGTCACCGCGCAATTGAAACCGGGGCTGGATGCGCTCGATGCCCTCGCCGCCACCTTTCCCGCCGGCACGCTCAGCGGCGCGCCCAAGGTGCGGGCGATGGAAATCATCCAGGAGCTCGAACCCCACAAGCGCGGCATCTATGGTGGCGCAGTCGGCTATATCGGCTGGTGCGGCAACATGGATGTCGCCATCGCCATCCGCACGGCAGTGATCAAGGATGGCCAGATCCACATCCAGGCCGGCGCCGGCGTGGTGGCCGACAGCGACCCGCAAAGCGAGTGGGACGAAACCATGAACAAGGCGCGGGCCATGATGCGGGCTGCGGCGCAAGCTGCTGGGGGCCAGTCATGATTGTGATGATCGACAACTATGACTCCTTCACCTACAACCTCGTGCAGTACTTCGGCGAGCTGGGGGCGGAGGTTGAGGTGCATCGCAACGACCAGATCACGGTGGCTGAAGTGGCGGCCAAAAAGCCCAGCCACATCGTGCTGTCGCCCGGACCCTGCACGCCCAACGAGGCAGGCATCTGTCTGGATTTGCTGGCGCAACTGCAAGGGCAATTCCCCATTCTTGGTGTCTGCCTTGGCCATCAGTCCATGGGGCAGGCCTTTGGCGGTGCGGTGGTGAGGGCGCGGCAGGTGATGCATGGCAAGACCTCGCCGGTGCATCACCGGCAGCAGGGTGTTTTCGCGGGCCTGCCTTCGCCGTTTACCGCGACGCGCTACCACTCGCTGATTGTTGAAAAAGCCTCGCTGCCAGACTGCTTCGAGATCACCGCCTGGACGCAGCACGCCGATGGCTCGATGGACGAGATCATGGGGTTGCGCCACAAGACACTGCCGATCGAGGGCGTGCAATTTCATCCGGAATCCATCCTCACCGAGCATGGACACGCGATGCTGAAAAACTTCTTGGAGCAGCACTGATATGGCACTGACCCCGCAAGAAGCGCTGCAACGCACCATCGAACACCGCGAGATTTTTCAGGATGAAATGATCGAGCTGTTCCGCTCGATCATGCGCGGCGAAGTCTCGCCGCTGATGACTGCCGCCATCCTCACCGGCCTGCGGGTGAAGAAGGAAACGGTGGGCGAAATCGCAGCCGCTGCCATCGTCATGCGCGAGTTCGCCCGCAAGGTGGAAGTCGCCGATGCGGGTGATCACTTCCTGGATATCGTTGGCACCGGTGGCGACGGCGCGCACAGCTTCAATATCTCGACGACTGCCATGTTCGTTGCTGCGGCAGCCGGCGCAAAAGTTGCCAAGCATGGCAATCGTGGCGTGTCGTCCAAGAGCGGCTCGGCGGATGTGCTGGAAGCGCTCGGTGCCTCGCTTAATCTGCAACCGGAGCAAGTGGCGCAGTGCATTGCCGAGTGCGGTATCGGCTTCATGTTCGCGCCCAACCACCACCCGGCGATGAAGGTGGTTGCACCCGTGCGGCGCGAGATGGGCGTGCGCACCATTTTCAATATTCTCGGCCCGCTCACCAACCCGGCAGGCGCGCCCAACATCCTGATGGGCGTGTTCCACCCGGACCTCGTCGGTATCCAGGTGCGCGTGCTTGAACGCTTGGGCGCCAAGCGCGCGCTGGTGGTCTGGGGCAAGGATGGCCTCGACGAAATCACCCTCGGCGCCAGTACCCTGGTCGGCGAGCTGCGCGACGGCGTGGTGCGCGAATACGAAATCCACCCGGAAGATTTTGGCCTCGCCATGGCTGGCTCGCGCGGGCTGACCGTGGCCGACGCCGCCGAGTCGAAAGTGCGCCTGCTGGAAGCACTCGACAACACCCCCGGCATCGCCCGCGAGATCGTCGCCCTCAACGCCGGTGCCGCGCTCTACACCGCAGGGCTGGCGGACTCGATTGGCGCGGGCATCGGCAAGGCGCGTGAGGCGCTGGCGAGCGGTGCGGCGCGCGCCAAGCTGGATGCCTTCGTGACCGCAACCCAGAGACTGAAGTCATGAGCGACATCCTCGACAAGATCCTCGCCGTCAAAGCCGAGGAGATCACCCGCCTCGCCAAGCGCTACTCGCGCAGCACGCTTGAAGCACTGGGACGCGAGCAGGGCGCGACGCGCGGCTTCATCCGCGCCTTGAGCGCCAAGGTGGCCAGCGGCGAAGCCGGTGTGATTGCCGAGATCAAAAAGGCCTCGCCCAGCAAGGGCCTGATCCGCGCCGATTTCGACCCCGGCTGGATCGCCCGCGAATACGCCAGCGGAGGGGCTGCCTGCCTGTCGGTGCTCACCGACGAGCAATTCTTTCAAGGCCACAACGCGTTTCTGGTGCAGGCGCGCGCGAGCTGTGCGCTGCCTGCCATCCGCAAGGATTTCCTGATCGACGAGCTACAGATCGCCGAAGCCCGCGCCATCGGCGCCGACTGCGTGCTGCTGATCGTCGCGGCATTGCAACCCGCGCAGCTCGAAGCTCTAGCGTCTTATGCGGTCAGTCTGGGCATGGACGTACTGGTCGAAGTCCACGACCGTGCCGAGCTGGATGTGGTGCTGAAGGCCCAGTTGCCGCCGCGTGCGCTCAACAGCGCACAAAACCCGATGTTGCTCGGCATCAACAATCGCAACCTGCGCAGCTTTGCAGTCAGCCTCGACACCACGATTCAGCTGCTCGCGGAGATTCCCCAAGGCACCGATGTCGTCACCGAATCGGGCATCGTCACCGCAGCGGATGTGGCGACGATGCGCGCCGCTGGTGTGCACCGCTTTCTGGTCGGTGAGTCGCTGATGCGCCAGGATTCGCCCGCAACGGCACTCCGTGCCTTGATCGCCTAGCGTCGGCGGAGCGGCAGCGGTTTGACCACGCCGGTGAACTGCACGCCCAGTACCACGATGCTGCGGCCCTGCACACTGACCGTGCCATCGTCGGTGAGCTTTTTCAGCACCCGGCCCGCCATCTCGCGCGAGCAGCCGACGATGCGCGCCAGCTCCTGCCGCGAGATGCGCACCAACGTGCCACGTGCATGGGGCAGTGCATCCGGCTGACGGCAGAGGTTGAGGATTTCGTGGGCGACCCGGCCCTGCACATCCAGAAACGCAAGGTCGGTCAACCGCTGGGTCGTGGCGCGCAGGCGCTGCGCAAGCTGACCTGCGAGCTGCAACATGATTTCAGGATGCTCGCGGATGAAGCGGCGGAAATTGTCGTAGCCGATCTCGGCCACCAGCGCCTGGGTGCGCGTGCGCACCTCCGCCGTACGGGTTTTCTGCTCGGGGAACAGGCACATCTCGCCGAAAAACTCGCCGGGATTGAGATATGCCAGCACCATCTCACGGTTGTCGTCATCCTGTACGGTCACGCTCATCGAGCCTTCCAGAATCAGGAAGAGGGACAGAGGCTCGTCGCCTGCGTGAATGATGGCCTGCTTGGGCGGATAGGATCGCTTGGTCGCTAGTGCAATGAAAGCCTGGACGGCGGGCTGGTCGAGCATGGCGGTGGTCTCTTATCCCGTATGCGCCGCCTTGCGGATGCGCTTGAAACCTCTTGATTTGTCGGACAATACCATAACGTTAGACGCTCTCTTTGAAGGGATGGACAAGCCATGCAGGCACGCATCAAATGGGTGGAAAACATGACTTTCGTGGCCGAATCAGGCTCCGGTCATGCAGTGGTGCTTGATGGCCCGCCTGAGCTGGGCGGGCACAATCTGGGCGCACGCCCCATGGAGCTGCTGCTGATGGGTGTGGGTGCGTGCTCGTCCATCGACGTCGTGATGATCCTGAAGAAAGGCCGCCAGCCCGTGGTGGACTGCGTCTGCGAGCTGAAGGCAGAGCGGGCTCTGGTCGAGCCGAAAGTGTTCACGGCCATCCACCTGCACTTCGTGGTCACGGGCAAGGGCCTGAACCCGGTGCAGGTTGAACGGGCCGTGCAGCTCTCGGCTGAGAAATACTGCTCGGCGTCCATCATGTTGGGCAAGGGTGGCGTAGCGATCACGCACGACTTCGAAATCCACGAAACTCCCTGAGCCAGGCTTCATCAAAGGTTCATGCGCAAAAAATGGACTTTTGCCCGATAATCCGTCGTCCCTGCAGGTAAAGCTGCGGGGATTTTCGTTTAGCCGCGCTTGTGCGGTTTTCACGCGCACCGCGCATCAGTTTGGGAGAGCACCCTTGGCCAAGATGAAACCCACCAGCAACCCGAAACTCAAATTGCTGGGCTTCAACAATCTCACCAAGTCGCTGAGCTTCAACATCTACGACATCTGCTATGCCCGCACCAAGGCTGACCAGCAGGAATACGTCGAGTACATCGACGAGCAATACAACGCCGAACGTCTCACCGAAATCCTCACCAACGTCGCCGAGATGATCGGCGCACATGTGCTCAATGTGGCCCGGCAGGACTACGACCCGCAGGGTGCGAGCGTCACCATGCTGATCTCCGAAGGCCATCTGGATGGCCTGGCAACCCCGGGCAAGAAGGACTCGGTAGTCGCACACCTGGACAAGAGCCACATCACCGTCCACACCTACCCCGAGAACCACCCGGATGCGGGCATCTCCACTTTCCGCGCTGATATCGACGTGTCGACCTGCGGCAAGATCAGTCCTCTGAAGGCTTTGAACTACCTCATCAAGAGCTTCGAGAGCGATATCGTGGTGATGGACTACCGCGTGCGCGGCTTCACCCGCAATGTGCGCGGCATGAAGCACTTCATCGACCACAACATCGATTCGATCCAAAACTTCATCGCGCGCGACGTGAAAGACAAGTACGACATGGTGGACGTCAACGTCTACCAGGAGAACATCTTCCACACCAAGATGAAGCTGAAAGAGCTCGACCTCGACACCTATCTGTTCGGCGAGGGCGCCGCCGAGCTGCCACCGCGCGAGGCCAAGCGCATCCGCGGACGGGTTGACCACGAGATCATGGAAATCTTCTACGGCAAGAACATCCAGGCCTGAACAACAGAGTCGAAGCAGCCCAATCAGGCGACAGTGAGCGAGGAGTCACTTATATTTCGTGTTTCACCTGCGCCTCTCGCCGGGCGCCTCTGGGTGGCAACCGTTTTGTATGGGACTTTTTCATGCGTAAACAAGTCGAGAACGAACCCTATCGCGCCACTGTCAAGCGCGCGCCGATGGGCAGGCCGCAGCCATGAACACCAGCGTGGCAAGGCTGGGGATGTGGTTGCAGGGACTCGCTTTGCTGGCCCTGCTGGTGCCGGTTGGCGCCAATGCGCAGGTGATATCGCACCCCTTGGAGGGTTGTCCGAGAGCCACAGTGCACGAGGGGAAGCTCGGCAAATGGACGGTGTACCCGGCACCGGAGTTCCCGGCAGGGCCAACGGCGATCAAGCTGCACACGATTGATACGCGCAGCCCCAATCTCTGGTTCGTTTCCAACGGACTGGCAGTGCTGCGCAGCGCGGATCGGGGCTGCACTTTTCAGCCGGGCTTCGTGGTGCCGCAAACCGTTCGCAGCAGTGGCGTAGCGGGCACGCCGGAGGATCGCGTCACCTCCATGG
The DNA here is from genome assembly GCA_021731445.1 of Nevskiaceae bacterium. Taxonomy (GTDB): domain Bacteria; phylum Pseudomonadota; class Gammaproteobacteria; order Nevskiales; family Nevskiaceae; genus Stagnimonas. The sequence continues at coordinate 8,859 of JAKFXK010000005.1, forward strand.
CTGTCGATGCCGCGCATGCCATCTACTTCACGGTGGATTTACTGGCCACTGAGACGGCACTGCCCGGTTATCTGGCCGCCACACGCGCGGGCACCGCCCTTTACCGCAGCGAAGACGGCGGCCGCACCTGGCAGTTTCTGACTCGACTGGCGGGCTTGCCGACCACAGAGGAGGGAGCGTTCTACGGGCGTAAAATTAGCAAAGTGATTCCTGCAGCCAATACGCCCGCACGCTTGTATGTCTTGGCAGGGGCCGTGCTGTATCGCAGTGATGACCGTGGCGCAACGTTTACCGCGATGGATCCGCCCGGAGCCCGGAATATAGGCGGCAGTGCCACACCCTATGTCGACGACGTGGTGGCTGACCCACTGGACCCCGATCAACTTTGGGCACGTGACGGCTCCCTCTACTATCGCTCGCTCGATGGTGGCCGCAACTGGGAACGCCTTCCTAACCCGGTGGTTGCGAGTCCGGCAGTGGTCGGGCCGGCCATTCAGCACTACCCGGGCGAACCCGCACAGATGCTATTCACCAGAGCGGTCGGCGCAACCAGCGGCCCGCCGGGGAGGTATTACATCTCTGGCGATGGTGGCGAGAGCTTTGAGGACTTTCCGGCCGGCAACTTTGACAAGGGTGGCGTGATCAAGGCTGCCAGTGTCGGCTCGTTTGCCGTCGGCAATGGCCGCAATGATCTGGTGATGACCACCACCCCGGCTACTGAGCCAATTTACCAACTGCCTTCCATTTATCGCTACGACAATGTCAACGGGCAATTCGTGGACATTGATGAGCCCGCTCTCAGGCCATTGTTCGATGCGATAGCGGATCGCAGTGAGCAGACTCGGTTCTACTTCCGTGGCCGCGACAAGATCGCGCTTTTCGAAGGGCCAGAGCCGTCGTCAATAGAAACCCCCATTCCGGATAACGGCATCTTCCCGCCCGAAGTGGAAGACCTCACGCCCTGCGAGCAACCCGCCGCCGTGCCGCCAGACGCCCCCAACGGGCAACTGGAAGTCGGGCCAGCCCTGGTGTTGCCAATATCGGATCAGTTCACCCTCTCTCCCGCCCGTCTGACGCTGCCGCAACGCACTAGGCCGGTGGATATTTACTTTGTGCTGGATACCTCCGGCAGCATGCAGCCCTCGATTGACAGCGTCAAAGCCAGCATCGGAGCCACGGGCGCAGAGTTGGTACGCCTGG
>JAKFXK010000092.1 GCA_021731445.1 Nevskiaceae bacterium
CTCGTAGCGTTGTGTGCCCTGCTGGGCAAAATCGAAGGGGCCGCGGTAGACCAGCGTGGCGACGTCGAGCGTGTCGGCCACCGGCTGGATGCCACTGACCAGGAACTCGCGCAGCTCGACACCGCTGGCGATGAAGTTGGGCTTGTCCGGCAGTTTCTCCAGAAACACTTGCGCGAAGCCTGCGCGTGCAAGTGCGGCGACCGGTTCGGACTCCACCGGGATGCGCTGCACGAAGGCCGCCGGCCCCGGCAACTTGGCGCCATTGGCGGGCAGTGGCTTGCTGGCGCAGAGCCCATGCGCGCGGATGCGCCCGCCGGGCCTGAGCACGCGGCGCAGCTCCTTGAGCAGTCCAGTCAGGGCCGCACCATCGATGCGCTGGTTGAAGCTGCCTTCGAGCAGTGCCTCATCAACACTCGCATCGTCCTGCGGCAGTGTTGCGGGCACCACATCGCCGAGCCGATGGGTCCACAGCACCGGCTTGCTGAGCACCTCGCTCACCGGCAGCGGTGGCGGAGTGACAATGCCGCGCGTGGGGGCATCGGACTCGATCACGTACAGCTCCCAGTGCGTGCCATCCGGGTCCGCCGCCCAGACCTTGCTCTGGCGCGAGTAGCAGCACTCCACCTCGATCTCGCGCTGCGGCGTGTAACCCTCCGCGACGAGGCGGGCTTCGTAGGGTTCGAGATCGACAGCCTGTTCGAGCTTGATGCCGACGTGGTTGATGGGGTTGCCGCCCTGTGCGGGCTGCGGGATCAACGAGAGCACCAATGCCGGTTTCGACAGCTCGAACTTGGCGTAATCGCCCATGAGCCTGGTCGGCTCCTGCCCGAACAATGCGCGGTAGAAACGCAGGCTGGCTGCGAGATCGGTGACATTGAGCGAGATGTGGACGGCGATGGTCATGTTGGAACACTCATTCGAAATAGACGCCATGGCGCCCATGCTGGGCGTACTTGCTGCGCAGCCAGGCCTGGAACTGCTGGTAGTGCATGTCACGCTGATCGCCGCCATCGCTCTCGGCGTTGTAGCTGAGATACAGCAGGCGGCGCGAATGGTGGCTGCGATTGGCGCTGGAGCGATGCGGCAGATGGCCGCTGAAGACGGCGATGTCGCCGGGCGCGAGCAGCAGCGGCACGGCCTCTACACCCGCCACATCTTCCGGCTTCAGGCGATGGAACTCGCCATCCGCTGGCGACAGATTGCCCTGCGTGTGCAGGCCGGGATACACCTCGGTCGCGCCCGCATCGCATGTCGCGGCATCGATGGCGACGATGACGGTGACGAAGCTGTGCGGAAACCCCTCCCAGGCCAGCCAGTCCTGATGCAGGTCGTAGCCGGGCGCACCCGGTGGCTTGTAGATGAGCTTGTCCTTGAACAAGCGCGCGGGCTCACCGTAGATCGCAGCGAGTACCGCCAGCAAGGCGGGCTGGCGCGTGGCCTCGGCGATGCGGGGGGAGAGATCGATGACCGGATCGAAGCAGTCGAATCGACACTCCCCGGTGTCGACATGATCGGCCCAGCGGCAGCGCAGGTTGTTGTTGTGGATGAGCTGGCTCAAGCCTGAGAGCCGGTCGGCCTCGGCGGCCAGTGCCTCCACCTCTTCGGCACCGAACACGGCGCGTACACAGAGGTAACCCTCGGCCTGATAGCGTGCGCCCTCGGGGCTCACAGCCGCACGCTCACGCTGATGCCAGCCGTGCGCGGTGGCGCGTTCTCGCCCGCAAAGCCGCTGGGTGCGATGCCGGTATAGGGGATGGCGAGCGGCACGACCGCCTGGTTGGTGAGATTGCGCACGAATACGTCCAGTTGCAGGCCATCGATGCCGCGACCGGCACGCAGGTTGACCAGGGTGTAGGCCGATTGTCGCGCGGTATTGCCGGGGTCGTAATAGCCTCCGCCGAGTCGCTGCGCTTCGGCACGAAACGTCCACGCTCCCGGGGCTGCGGGATAAACCAGCTGCGCGCCGAGCGTGCCGCTGAAAGGGTCGGTGTAGGGCAGCCGCTTGCCGCTGACATCGCCTTGCAAGTCCCGGCTGCCTGCACCAAAGCGGGCGTTGAGCGTGCCGAGGCTGAGGAAGAAAGTGAGCGGCTGGATGACTCGCGCCTGCGCCTCTAACTCGATGCCTTCATTGCTCGCACTGCCCGCATTCGCAACGTAGAAGCGCCCTGCACCATTCGGGATCGGCAGATTAAGTTGCAAGTCGGAAAGCTTGATCTGATAGGCCGCAAAGCTGGTCGAGACGCGCCCGCGCAAGGCACTGGCCTTGATGCCGACTTCGAGATTCCGGCTGTGCTCCTCGGCGTAGGTCGGGTTGGCATTGTCCGGCGATTGCGGATTGAAACCGCCGGCGCGATAGCCCTCGGCGAAGCTCAGGTAGACCTGCCCTTTCAGCCTCGGCGCGGTAAAGGATTTGCGCAGGATCGCGCGTGGCGTGATCGCATCGAAATCGCGCGCAACTTGCACCGGCGGATTGCTGGAGAGTGGCACCCCGCCTGCCGGTGTGGGCAGGAAAGTATCGGAGCTGATGTCAGCCTTCTTGCGCTCCCGGTCGGCACGCAGGCCCAGCGTCAGTGCCCAGCCGCGCTTCAGCCAGGCTCGCTCGCTGCCAGCGTCCCAGTCCAGGACGGTCTCACCGTAAATGCCAAAGCCGGAGTCGTCGAGTGCCGCCCTCAGGCGATCCTCCGCCGGGCCATTGGCCTGATCGAGCAGGCTGAGATCGGTCGGTGCCACCAGCGGCACGCCGATGAAGGAGCCACCGTTCTCCAGCAGAAAACTGCTGGCGATGAAGTTGCTCACGTCCTGGTCGTTGCCCTGCTTGAAGCCGAAGACTCCAGCCTGTCCCTGCAGTGCGGCACCTAGCAGGCGCAACAGCGGTGCGCGACTGGCCATACGGAACTCCTGCGTGAGCTGCTCGCCGGTGCGCTCGTTGCGTCGTGTCAAATCGGGCCGCTCGGAGAGATCAAGGTCGGTCATCTCGAAAGCGCGATAGGCCACACGCCCGCTGATGCTCTCGACGCGCAGACGCTCGTTCTGCCAGCTGGCGTTGAGCGTCTGCGAGCGGATGCGCCGCTCAGTGAAACCGGTGAAATCGTGCCTGACTTCGAAAGGCCGGGCCCGCAGGGTGGCGAGATCGTTGAGTGCAAAATCGCCATCGTTGGCGTCCTCGCCCGCCAGAATCAGTCGCGCCGTGAAGCCGCCCTGCGAGAACGCCAACTGCCCTTGGCCGATGGTCGCATCCCGGGGGTCGATGCGCTCGCCGTTGAAGGTGTTGAGGTTGTAGCCATCGCGCGCGTTGTGCGCCGCCGCCAATGTGCCCCCCACTTCGCCGCTGCCGATGGCCAGCAGCGGCCCGGAAATCACCGCATGAAAATCCTTGCGCCGGGCACTGCCGAAAGTGGCTGTTGCACTGGCGCCGGCCGTGCTGCGCGGCAGGCGCGACAGCTGGTTGATGACGCCACCCAGGGTGTTGCGCCCATACAGCGTGCCCTGCGCGCCGCGCACGAACTCGATGCGCTCCACATCGAGCAGCTCGCGGCTCGATGTATCTGCCGACAATTGTGGAACGCCATCAATGTAGGTGGTCACACCCGGATTGGTGGTGCTGCCGCCAACGCCGCGCACCGCCGGGTTGCTGATGGCGCGTGCGCTGAACTCGATGAGATTGACGTTGGGCGCGTAGATCGCCGCCTCCTTCACGCTCGCCACCCCGGCGCGCTCCAACTCCAGGCGGTTGACGCCGGTGACGCTGGCGGAAACCTCGTTCGAGTCCTGCGCACGGCGCGCGGCGGTGACCACAACCGGCTCGAGTGCAATAGAAGCGGATTGATCCTGTGCGATGGCGGGGCCACCGAGCAGCGCGGCGAGGCAGCACAGGCGGGTTTGCGGACTCGATCGGGTCACGAAGGCTTCAGGGGCAGTGCTGTTCTCTTCAGTCTATGCGTCACAGATGCTTTTGGATGCCTGTGCGCCTGCCATATCGCCTAGGCGCGTAGCGAATGTATAGAGGGCATAAAATCCGCGCCAACCCAGCCACAGTGCAAGCTTCCATGAACGGCGATTTCAACGCGCACCAAAGCATCCAGGACTACTACGGCAAGGTGCTCGCCTCCAGCGCCGACCTCAAGACCAGCGCCTGCTGCCTGACCGAGATGCTACCGCCCCATGTGCTGGCGGCATTGAAGAGCGTCCATCCGGAAGTGAAGGATCGCTTCTATGGCTGCGGCTCGCCGATACCGCCGGCGCTCGAAGGCATGACCGTGCTCGATCTCGGCAGCGGCTCGGGGCGCGACTGCTATGTACTCAGCCAGCTCGTCGGTGCGACCGGAAAGGTGATCGGCCTCGACATGACCGACGAGCAGCTGGCCGTCGCGCGCCGCACGCAGGCCTGGCATGCGGAGAAGTTCGGCTACGCCAATACCCGCTTCGTGCAGGGCTACATCGAAGACTTGGCCGGCGCAGGCATCGCCGATGCGAGCGTGGATCTGGTCATCAGCAATTGCGTGCTCAATCTCTCGCCGGACAAGCCGCGCGTGTTCAAGGAAATCTTCCGTGTCCTGAAACCCGGCGGCGAGCTGTATTTCAGCGATGTGTTCAGCGACCGCCGCGTGCCACGCGAACTCGCCGAAGACCCGGTGATGCTCGGTGAATGCCTGGGCGGCGCGATGTATCTCGAAGACTTTCGCCGCCTGCTCGCCGCCGTGGGCTGTCCCGATGCCCGGGTAGTCGCCAGCAGCATGCTCAGCATCAACAACCCGGCACTCGAGCGACAGGCCGGCAACATCCGTTTCTTCAGCAACACCGTGCGCGCCTTCAAGCTCGACATCGAAGACCGCTGCGAAGACTTTGGCCAGGTCGCCACCTATCTCGGCACCGTGCAGGAATCGCCGCACTTCTTCGACCTCGACGACCACCACCATTTCATCGCCCACAAGCCGATGCTGGTCTGCGGCAACACCGCTGACATGCTCGGTGGCACGCGCTATTCCAGGCACTTCAGGATCATCGGCGACAAGGCCACGCACTTCGGTTTGTTCGATTGCGGGCCGCTGCCGGTGAACAGCCCCGACTCCAGTGGCGCGGCCTGCTGCTGATGGACGATGTGCTGCCCCTGTCGGCGCTGAAAACCGATGCGCGCTACGACTTTGATGCGCTGCTGCAAGCGCGCGGCATCACGTTGCCGCCGCTCAGCATCGAGACGCTGCAAGTCAACCTCACCAAGCTCTGCAACCAGGCCTGCCGCCATTGCCATGTCGACAGTTCGCCCGCACGCACCGAGGCACTGTCTCGCGAAGGCGTCGAGCGTTGCCTGCAACTGCTGGCCGCACATCCACAAATAACCAAGCTGGATTTGACCGGTGGCGCGCCGGAGCTGCACCCGGACTTCGACTGGCTCGTCATCGAGGCGAGAAAACTCGGCAAGCACGTGATGGTGCGCCACAACCTCACCGTGCAGGCCGACGGTAATCCGCAGACCAAGCAGGGCAAGGCCTACCTGCCGGAGTTCTTCTCCGCGCACCGTGTCGAGGTGATCTCGTCGCTGCCCTACTACCAGGAGTTCTTCACCGACAGCCAGCGCGGCAAGGGTGTGTTCGGCAAGTCGATCACGGCGATGCAACGGCTCAATGCCGTGGGCTATGGCGTGGAAGGCACGGGCCTGATCTTCAACCTCGTCTACAACCCGGTCGGCCCCTACCTGCCGGCTGCGCAAGCGCAACTCGAAGCCGACTACAAGCGCGAGTTGAAGGACAAGTTCGGCCTCGTCTTCAACCATCTCTTCACCATCACCAACATGCCGATCCACCGCTTTGCCGATCACCTGAGAAAGAGCGGGCAATTCGGCAGCTATATGGACAAGCTGCTGGGCGCCTTCAACGCGCAAGCCGCCGCTGGCGTGATGTGCCGCAGCCTCATCAGCGTCGACTGGCAGGGCAACCTCTCGGACTGCGATTTCAACCAGCAGCTCGATCTTTTGGCGCTCGACGGAGAGGGCAGAAAACTCTCGATCTTCGATTTCGATTTCGAACGCACGCTCGGCCGCAACATCCGCTTTGCGCCGCATTGCCTTGGCTGCACCGCAGGCGCGGGGTCAAGCTGTGGTGGTGCCACGGCGTGAGCCCTCGCATCGCCTTGCCGCACAATCAATACTCTCCCAGTCCGTAGCCTGTGCTGTGCGCACGAGCTAATCCGCCAGTTGCACCAGCAGTTCGCGGCTGTCGCTGCCGCCCTGCTCGTCGCTCACGGTCAGCAGCAGCCTGCCGCTGTGCACCGGCGCGTAGGCCAGCAGGCCTCCCGGAGCGCTATGGCCCAGGTAGGCCCCATCGGCAAACCAGTGCAGTGTCGTCGTCGCGGCATCTGCATGGGCCTGCAGCGGCAGGGTCTTCACGCCGAGTTCGTCGGCGCGCACCACGTAGCTCAGACCGGCAATGGGCGAGACGATCTGCGGCGGGCGCAGCACACCGTCCGGCTTGCCCGCTGCGCCGCAGTCGCCTGCGGGTGGTAGTGGACGGCGCGGGATGCCCGCCTGGGCAAACAGCCGCATGAGATCGCTGGGCCAGAACTCGTAGACCTCTTCGCGCACCGTGCTCGCGGGTGCATCGGCGCAGGCAATGCGTCCCGTGCGCTTGTCGAGCCTGAGCCGCCGATGCACCTCGCTTAAACGGATCGGCGAGACACCGGGGATGAACCAGCTGCGGCTGCGCTGTGGGCAGTCGACATTGGGCAGGTCGCCGCTGGCGCTGCACACCTCCACCTTCGCCAGCCGCGGTGGATTGCGGAAGATCACCTCGGCCAGCTTCGGTTCGGCGGCGCGCAGGGCATCGGCGAGATCGAAAAACAGCGGCGCTGCTGTGTGAATGCCGATGAGCGCGGGGTTGCTCTGCCCATCGAAATGCCCCATCCACACCACCATGACGTAGGGGCCGATCACGCCCGCCGTCCAGGCATCGCGGAAGCCCCAGCTGGTGCCGGTTTTCCAGGCGGGGGTGATGCGATGGCGGCTGGGACGGTAGATCGCCTCGTCAGGGCGGGGGTTGTCGCGCAGGATGTCCAGCGTCATGAAGCTGGCCTCTTCGCTGAGCAGGCGCAGCGCTGCGTGATCCGCTTCACGCGACGATAGCTGCCACTGCGCCCGACGGAGCACGCCGCGATTCGCCAGCATCGCGTAGAGCTGCGCCAGTTCCAGCGGCGACACTTCGCCGCCACCCAGCGTCAGCGCCAGGCCGTAATGCCGCTCGCTCATTGGCAGCGCCACGCCGGCGCTTTTGAGAAAGCGGTACAGCGTCGGGTTGGCGAGGCGTGCCGCAAGCTGCACGGCAGGCACGTTGCGGGAGCGGATCAGTGCATCGTGGGCGGTGATTGGCCCCAGAAATCCGCCATCGTGGTTCTCCGGTGCGTAGGGGCCGAAGTGGGTGGGCGCGTCCTTCAATACGGACAGTGGATGGATGAGGCCCTGATCCATCGCCAGCGCATACAGCAACGGCTTGAGCGTGCTGCCGGGCGAGCGCCGCGCCGTCAGGCCATCAACCTGGCCTTCGATGGCGGCATCGAAGAAATCCGCTGAGCCGATCCAGGTGCGCAGGCCCATGTCGCGGCTGTCGAGCAGCAGCACGCTGGCGTTGCGCACCCCCTCGCGCGCCGTGACGGCGAGGTGGCTTTTCAGACGGCGTTCGAGCAGCTGTTGCAGCCTGAGGTCGAGGGTGGTCTGGATCGGTTCTCCAGTCCCTCGACCCTGTGCAGAGAGCGGCGAGGCACTGGCTTCGCGCAACACCATCGTCGTGAAATGCGGTGCGGCAAACGGTGGTGCGGCGCGATCAAACTTGAGTTGCCTTGTCACCAATGCCGCCTGCGCGCTGGCCTCTGGATGCCTCGCCTGCCAGCGCGCGTACAGCCGCAGGCGTGCCGCGCGCAGGCTGTCGCCTTCAACTTCGCGCGGGGTGCGGGTGCCGGGCGCCTGCGGCAGCACGGCAAGGGCGAGCGTCTCTGCCAGATCGAGATCGGCCGGGGCCTTGCCGAAATACAGTCTCGCCGCCGCGCCGACGCCCTGCAGGTTGCCGCCGTACGGGGCGGCATTGAGATAAGCCTCCAGAATCTCGCGCTTGTTGTGACGCACTTCCAGCCACAGGGCGGCGCCGATCTGCCTGAGCTTGCCGCCGAGGCTCCGGGTGTTGCGCCGCGACAGCAGCCGCGCCAGCTGCATGGTGATGGTCGAGGCGCCGAGCTTCGGCCCGCCGCTGGCCGTGGTAGCCGCCGCGCGCAACAGGGCGACGGGATTGATGCCGGGATGCCGGAAAAAGTGCTGGTCTTCGTGCAGCAGCACGGCTTCGATCAGCGCTGGCGGCAGTGCTTCAAGCGGTGTCCACAGGCGCAGCTGGGCATCGCTGGCGAGCGTGATGCGCAGCACCGCGCCGTGGCGGTCGGTGATGACCGTCGAGAGCGGGATGCGCTCACGCAGCGGGGCATGGGGCCAGAGGCGGAGAATGGCGAGTGCGGCTGCCAGCAGCAGCGTGGCCACCGCAGCACGTCGCCACCACCGACGCCGGTCACTCATGGGCCGATCAGGGCTTCACCACCTCGATGGTCGCTCCCGTCGAAAACCCATACACCGCACGGTCGTACATCGCCTCGCCATAGGTGGGCGGCACGGTGAATCTGCCCTCGGTTACGGCTTTCACCCGGTAGCGGAAGATCTGCACATTGCGCGTCGCATTGGCATAGAGCACGGCGCGGTCTTCACGCGGTTCGGCGAAGTCGATCTTTGTCCCGGCGCCCAGCGTCACCCAGTCGCAGTTGCACTGGCCCTTGCTCTCTTCAGCCACCGTCCCGCCATTCTCTTGCCCGGATTCGCTGTACTCGCCATCGCCACCCTCGCCTTCCTGTGGTGTCGCCTGCTGCATGTCCTGCGCCAAGGGCAGCGACTCGGCGGGCGGCACGATCTCGAAGCCCCCCGGCAGCAAGTCCACCAGCGCCACCCCCGTCACCGCATCGCGGTCAATGGCGCGCAGGCGGATTTCCATCGTCACCTCGCGGCCCACTTCCACCTTACTCACTTCCGCGTTCTGGTCATCGACGATGCGGCGCAGCACCTCGATGCCATGCGCCTGTGCCGCCTCCGGCGTGCGTCTGGGGAAACCCATTTCAGCAAGCATCCCGTAGGTCGGCAGCTTGCCTGCATTGCTGACGCGCAGCTTCGCGGTGTCGGGCTTGAGGATGAGCTTGGCGGTGGCGGTGGTGGGCAGCGTGAGAGGCCGCACCACGCCTGCCGCAGTGACTTCAGCCACGCTGTACTGGCCCTGCTCCTGTGCGGCGATGGTGGCGTAGGCATCCAGCGCCAGCAGTGTCGTGCCGCTGGCATAGGTTTGATAGCGGTTGCCGTTGATGCCATTAACCAGGCCCTTGGCCAGCACCGGCCCATATTTGGCGAGCTGTGCGGGGAAGTGCTTGGCGAGGATGTACAGGATTTCCGCGTCGGTGGACATCTCGTTGGCGAAGTACCAGGAGCCATGCTGCCATCCAAAGCTGCGCGCGCCCGTGGCGCTGGTGCTGAGCACGCCCGCGACCAGCGCATCGGCCAGGTCTTTCTGCTGCATCCGTGAGTACGCTGCCGCCAGCCAGAGCGCAGTGGTGTCGTTGCGCCAGCTACGATTGCCCGCATCCAGCCGCTTCACGGCGGCATCGGCCTCGGCCGACATGAGCTGGCCCTGTCGCGTCAGCAGATAGATCGCATAGGCGACGTTGCGGTCGCTGTAGCCATAGTGACGTTCACGGCTGCCCCAGCCGTAGTAATAGTCGGGGTCGCCGGTCACTTCCTGCCGCGCAACC
>JAKFXK010000109.1 GCA_021731445.1 Nevskiaceae bacterium
GGCCCGCTGCTGATGCCCAAGCCCGTCCCGCCACCCGTCTTGAGCCGCAGCAAGCGCGAGCAGAACAAGCTCGCCAACCGCACGGCGATCCTCGACGCGGCCCGCAAGTGCTTTTTAAAGCTGGGCTACGACGCCGTGACGATCCGCGATGTGGTGCGCGAAACGGGTCTGGCCGCAGGCACTTTCTACAATTACTTCACGGACAAGGACGTGCTGTTCAAGGCCGTGCTGGAAGCGCGCATCAACGAAGTCAACGAGGCCATGCACGCTGTGCGGATGCAGGCGCCCAATGTCGAGAACTTTCTCTATGGCACCTTCCATGCCCTGTTCTCGAAAATCGCCAGCGATCCCTCGTTCTTCCGGCTGATCCTGCGCAACGAGAACGCCGTGCGCGCGCTGTTTGCCGATACCGTCATCGGCATCCCCATGCGCACGCTGAAGGAGGACTTCAGCGAAGCCATCAGGCGTGGCGTTTTTCCGCCGATTGATGTCGAGCTGCTCGCCGCAGCCTGCTACGGCGTGGGCTTCGAGCTGGGGCGCATCCTGGCCTACTTGAAAAAACCCGATGTGGAAGCGACTGCCCGGTTTGCCACCCGGCTGATGACCTCAGGCACCACCGGATTTGGCATTGCCAAGACGGCATCGACCTCGAAGCGCAAGAAGAATGAAGTCTCGATACGCGGCACTTTGCCGTAGCACGCGTCATCTATCTGGTGCCCGAACCCGGACTTGAACCGGGATTTCCGTGAGGAAGAGGGATTTTAAGTCCCTTGCGTCTACCGATTTCGCCATTCGGGCATGGTCATGTGGCGCACAGAATATCGCTGTTGCCTCGCCGCTGCATGGCTCGCAGGGCTTGCAGCAACAAGGCATGGCATCTGTATTGCTTGCCCTGCAGGGCCAATGAAGATTCTGACCCGATGCGCGTGATGCTTGTGGATGACGATGCACAGCGGCTCGACATGCTCGAGGCCGCACTGCATGGCGTCGGCCACACCGTGGTGGCACGCCGCAAGACCTGTGACGACCTCTTGGCTGCGACACGCGAGACCCGGCCGGAGATCGTGCTGATCGACGTCGATAGCCCGGGCCGCGACATGCTTGAATCGCTGGCCCAGATCAATCTCAACGACCCCATGCCGGTCGCGCTGTTCGCCGCCAAGAGCGATGTCGAGAGCATTCGCCGCGCCATGCGCGCCGGCGTGTGCGCCTATGTCGTCGATGGTCTGACTGCTTCGCGCCTGCAGGCGGTGATGGAAGTCGCCATCGCCCGCTTCGCGGAACACCAGGCACTCAAGCGCGAGTTGGACGATGCCAGGAGCCGCTTGAGCGACCGCAAGGATGTCGATCGCGCCAAGGGCCTTTTGATGACACGCCGGCAGCTCACCGAGGAGCAGGCCTATGAGCAGCTGCGCAAGGCGGCGATGAACCGCAATCTCAAGATCGGTGATGCGGCGCGCGCGGTGATCGCCGCGGCGGATTTGCTATGAGCAAGGTCGCGCTGGAGTGCACGCAGCTGACTCTCGGCGTGATTCCACTGACTGACTCGGCACCGCTGGTGGTGGCCGAGGCTGCTGGTTTCTTCGCGGCCGAGGGGCTGGATGTCGCACTCTCCACCGTGCGCTCCTGGGCGGCGATGCGCGACAAGCTCGCCGCCGGCCGTTTCGAGGGCGCGACGCTGCTCGCGCCCATGCCGCTGGCGGCCGCCCTGGGTCTCGATCCGGCGGCAACAGCCATTCTCACCGTCAAGGGCCTGAGCCAGGGCGGCAGCGGATTTTGCGTGACACCGGATCTCCATGCCCGCCTCATCACGCATGGCGCATCCCCCATCGCGACCCCGCTCGAATGGGCCGCCGCGCTGCGCAGACTGGTGGAAGCCGAGCGCGGCAGCCGGCCGGCACCGACGCTCGCGCATGTCTACCCGTACTCCACCCACCACTACGAGCTGCGCTACTGGCTGGCGAGCGTGGGCCTGCACCCCGAACTCGATCTCAACCTCGTCACCGTGCCACCGCCGCTGATGGTCGAGCAGCTCGAACGGGGCCGCATCGACGGTGCCTGGGTCGGCTCGCCGTGGCCGGCGCTCGCGGCCGCACGCGGCGTAGCCAAGGTGCTGTTCGACAAGCGCCAGTTCTGGAACGGCGGGCCAGAGAAAGTGTTTGCCGTCACCCAGCCTTGGGCCGAGGCGCATCCGGCCACACTCGCAGCACTGCTACGCGCACTGATCGCTGCGGGCCGCTGGCTCGATGATCCTGCCAATCACGTACAGGCTGCTGCCTGGCTACAGGCCGCGCTGATGCCGGATGTCTCTGCAGCGCTGCTCGCCGAAGAACTCAAGGCCCTGCGCTTTCATCAGGGTCTGGCGGGCTTTCCCTGGCGCTCACACAGCCACTGGCTCCTGGAGCAAATGCGCCGCTGGCAGCACCTGCCACCAGCCGCCGATCTCGAACATGCCGCTGCCAGCTGCCGCCCCGATCTCTACCGCAGTGTGGCTCGCGCCCTCGGTGAGCCGCTGCCGTTGGCCGACGAGAAGCTCGAAGGCGCACATGCCGCGCCCTACACGGTGACGGGCGAGTCCGGCACCTTGCAGCTGCCGGCTGACCGGATCATGGACGGAATCAGCTTCGACCCAAAGGATCCGCACTTCACAGCAACGACGCCGCAGCGGGAACCTGTTTAGGCGCACCGCAGCGCCGTAGCAGTGCAGGCCCTCACATGGCATGAGCATTGCTTGATGTGAGTCGGGGCCAACGACGGCCCCATCGCGCACGGCGGCACAGTGCGCACGAGACAAAGGCGTCTCGTCCTGGCTGGCTTTTGAAGAGCCGCGTCTGGGCGAACGCCTTTTTTGTTGTCCGCTGCTGGAGCTTTACTGCGATGACTGTTTCTTCACGCCCTAAATTGGTGCTTGTCGGCCACGGAATGGTGGGCCAGAAGTTTCTCGAACAACTGCACGCGCAGTCGCCTGATGCTTTCGAGGTGACGGTCTTGTGCGAAGAGCCGCGCCCCGCCTATGACCGCGTGCATCTGTCGAGCTACTTCACCGGCACCACGGCCGAGCAGCTGTCGCTGACGCCGACCGATTTCTTTGCCGGCACCGGCTATACGCTCAACCTCGGTGAAGGCGCTGCGACCATCGACTGCGCCGCGAAGACAATCACCACCACCCAGGGCCGCACGCTTTCTTACGACGCGCTGGTGCTGGCCACCGGCAGCTATCCCTTTGTGCCGCCGCTGCCCGGCAAGGATCGCCAGCACTGCCTGGTCTACCGCACCATCGAAGACCTTGAGGCGATTGCGGCTTCGGCCAAGCAATCAAAGATCGGCACTGTCGTCGGCGGCGGCCTGCTCGGCCTCGAAGCCGCTAAAGCCTTGAAAGACCTCGGCCTCACGACTCACGTGGTCGAGTTCGCCCCGCGCCTGATGGCGGTGCAGATCGACGATCTCGGCGGCCGCCTGCTGCGTCGCAAGATCGAGCAGCTCGGCGTGACCGTGCACACCCAGAAGAACACCAAGGAGATCATCGACGGCGAAACCGCGCACCACCGAATGGTGTTCGCCGATGGCGGCCATCTCGAAACCGACCTCATCCTGTTCTCCGCCGGCATCCGTCCGCGTGACGAACTCGCCCGTGCATCAGGCCTGGCGATGGGCGAGCGTGGCGGCATCTGCATCGACAACCACTGCCGCACTTCCGATGCCAGCGTCTACGCCATCGGCGAGTGCGCGCTGTGGGAGAAGAAAATCTACGGCCTGGTCGCACCCGGCTACCAGATGGCGGAGATCGCGGCGAAGGCGATTGCAGGCGATACCGCCACGCCCTTCCTCGGCGCGGACATGTCCACCAAGCTCAAGCTGATGGGCGTGGATGTGGCGAGCATCGGCGACGCCCACGCGGCCACGCCGGGTGCGCTCACCTACGTCTACAGCGACGAGGTCGCGGGCATCTATAAAAAGCTCGTCGTCAGTGCCGACAGCAAGACCCTGCTCGGCGCGGTGCTGGTGGGCGAGGCCGAGGACTACGGCAACCTGCTGCAATTCGCGCTCAATGCCATCCCGCTGGCAGCCAACCCTGAAGACCTGATTCTGCCGACGCGCGAGGGCGGTGCGAAGAAGGGCCTGGGCGTTGATCTGCTGCCCGCATCCGCCACCATCTGCTCCTGCAACAACGTCAGCAAGGGTGCGCTGTGCAGCGCGATTGATGCCGGCAATACCAGCATCGGCGCGCTGAAAAAATGCACCAAGGCCGGCACCACTTGCGGCGGCTGCGCGCCGCTGGTGAAGCAGGTGCTCGATGCCGAGTTGAAGGCACGCGGCGTGACGGTGAACAACTTCCTCTGCGAGCACTTTGCCCACTCACGGCAAGGCATGTTCCACCTCATCAAGATGGGCAGCATCAAGTCGTTCGACGAGGCGCTCATCAAGCACGGCAGCGGTCGCGGTTGCGACATCTGCAAGCCGGCCGTCGCCAGCATCCTCGCCTCGGTGTGGAACGAACACATCCTGATGCCCAAGCACCAGTCGATCCAGGACACCAACGACTACTACCTCGCCAACCTGCAAAAGGATGGCACCTACAGCGTGGTGCCGCGCATCCCGGGCGGCGAGATCACGCCGGAAAAACTCATTGTCATCGGCGAGGTGGGCAAGAAGTACGGGCTCTACACTAAGATCACTGGCGGCCAGCGCATTGACCTGTTCGGCGCCCGCGTCGAGCAGCTGCCGCTGATCTGGAAGGAGCTGGTCGATGCCGGTTTTGAGAGCGGCCACGCCTACGGCAAGTCGATGCGCACGGTGAAGAGCTGCGTGGGCAGCAACTGGTGCCGCTTTGGCGTGCAGGATTCGGTGGGCATGGCGATCAAGATCGAGGAGCGTTATCGCGGCCTGCGCTCACCCCACAAGATCAAGCTGGCAGTCAGCGGCTGCACCCGCGAATGCGCCGAGGCGCAGAGCAAGGATGTCGGCGTGATTGCGACCGAAAAGGGCTGGAACCTGTACGTGAGCGGCAACGGCGGCATGAAGCCGCGCCACGCCTCGCTGCTGGCGACCGATCTCGACGACGCGACGCTGGTGAAGTTCATCGACCGCTACCTGATGTTCTACATCCGCACTGCCGATCGCCTGCAGCGCACCAGCACCTGGCTGGACAACCTCGAAGGCGGCATCGACTACGTGAAGAAGGTGGTCTGCGAGGACTCGCTCGGCATTGCCGCCGAGCTCGAAGCCGAGATGCAGGGCCTGGTCGACACCTACGAATGCGAGTGGAAAAAGGCGATCAACGACGAGGAGACACTCAAGCGCTTCAAGCACTTCGTCAACTCGGCGGAGGCCGATGCCAACATCCAGTTCGTCAACGAACGCGGTCAGATCAAGCCGCGCAATGCGCTGGAAAAATCCACTGTCGGGGAGCCTGCGTGATGACTGAGAACGCGCAATGGACGCATGTCTGCGCCCTGACCGACATCCTGCCCAACACCGGTGTCTGCGCCAAGGTGGGGCAGGCGCAGGTGGCGGTGTTCCGCATCGTCTCGCCGCAGGGTGCGGAAGAGGGCGTGTTCGCCCTCGGCAATTTCGAGCCGAAGTCACAAGCCAATGTCCTCTCGCGAGGGCTGGTGGGTGACTTGGGCGGTGTTTCTGTGGTCGCCTCGCCGGTCTATAAAAATCATTACGCCCTCACGACCGGCGCTTGTCTGGAGGAAGAAACGCTGCGCGTGCCGGTGTTTGCGGTGCGTGTGGTTGAGGGCGCAGTTTTGGTTGGGGCGCAGCAGTGAGCATTCCTCAAATAATGTCATTCCCGCGCAGGCGGGAATCCAGGATGTTTCCGCAGCACGGAAACAGTGCGTTTGATTTTGCGTGTGTGCAGAACAGACACCTGGATTCCCGCCTGCGCGGGAATGACAGATAGAGAGCGGCATGTCCAAACCCAAACTGATTCTCGTCGGCAATGGCATGGCAGGCGTGCGCACGCTCGAAGAGCTGTTGAAGCGCGCACCCAACCATTACGACATCACCGTGTTCGGTGAGGAGCCGCACGGCAACTACAACCGCATCCAGCTCTCGCCGGTGCTGGCGGGCGAGAAACAGATCGCCGACATCATCACCCACGCCCCATCGTGGTACGCAGCGCAGGGCATCAGGCTGGTCATTGGTGATGCGGTGGTCGCCATCGACCGCGAGGCGAAAACCGTCACCTCCGCCAAGGGTGTGGTGGCTTCGTACGACGTGCTGCTGCTCGCCACCGGCAGCAAGCCCTTTGTGCTGCCCGTGCCGGGCAAGGAACTGCCGGGCGTGATCGCCTTCCGCGACATTGTCGACGTGGACACCATGCTGAGCGCCAGCCGCACCTACAGCCACGCGGTGGTGATCGGCGGCGGCCTGCTCGGCCTCGAAGCGGCGAATGGCCTGGCCAAACGCGGCATGACCGTGAGCGTGGTTCACATCATGGATTCGCTGATGGAGCGGCAGCTCGACAAGCCCGCTGCCGCACTTTTGCAACGCAGCCTCGAATCACGGGGGCTGAGATTTTTACTGCAGGCCGCCACTGCCGAGCTGCTCGGCACCGAGCGAGTCGAAGCCGTGCGCTTCAAGGATGGCCGCGAGGTGGCGGCCGATCTGGTGGTGATGGCAGCCGGCATCATCCCCAACGCCGCTCTCGCCAAGGCCAGCGGGTTGGAGTGCGAGCGCGGCATCGTCGTCGACGATGCGCTGCGCAGCAGCGACCCCAGCATCTACGCGGTCGGCGAATGCGCGCAGCACCGCAAGGTTTGCTACGGGCTGGTCGCGCCGCTGTGGGAACAAGCAGCGGTGTGCGCCGATCATCTCGCACAGATTTCCACCGCCATTTACGAAGGCTCGGTGGTTTCCACCAAGCTCAAGGTCACCGGCATCGATCTGTTTTCCGCCGGCAATTTTCAGGGCGGCGAAGGCAGCGAAGAACTAGTGTTCCGCGACCCCAAGCGCGGTGTCTACAAAAAGCTGGTCGTGCGCGAGGGCCGCCTCGATGGTGCGGTGCTGGTCGGCGATACCCGTGATGGCGGCTGGTATTACGAGCTGATCCAGCAGAAGGCCCACGTTGGCCACTGGCGCAACAAGCTGGTGTTTGGCCGCAGCTTCTGCGAACCAGAGGCACAAGCTGCATGAGCGACGGCGGCGGCGCAGCACCCAAGACCACGCGCACGACTTGCCCCTACTGCGGCGTGGGCTGCGGCGTGCTTGCTACGCCCCAGCCCAATGGCAGCGTCGAGATTGCAGGCGACGCCGCGCATGGGGCGAATCTGGGGCGCTTGTGCGTGAAGGGCTCCGCACTCGGCGAAACGATTGGGCTTGAAGATCGTTTGCTGCATCCAACAGTGCGCGGTGAGAACAAAACCCGTCGCACCAGCTGGGACCAAGCCCTGCAAACCGTCGCCGATGGCTTCGCAAAAACCATCAAAGAGCACGGCCCTGATTCCGTTGCCCTCTACGTCTCCGGCCAGCTGCTCACCGAGGACTACTACGTCGCCAACAAGCTGATGAAGGGCTACATCGGCTCGGCCAACATCGACACCAATTCACGGCTGTGCATGTCTTCTGCCGTCGCCGGCCACAAGCGTGCCTTCGGCGAAGACCTGGTGCCGGGCTGCTACGAGGATTTTGAGGAAGCCGACCTCATCGTGCTGGTCGGCAGCAACATGGCCTGGTGCCACCCGGTGCTGTTCCAGCGCATGGTCGCTGCGAAAAAAGCGCGGCCGGAAATGCAGATCGTGGTGATCGACCCGCGCCACACAGCAACCTGCGAACTGGCTGATCTGCACCTGCCGCTCGCCCCCGGTAGCGATGTGCGCCTGTTCAATGGCCTGCTGGCCTGGCTGCATGAACACAGCGTGATGGACACGGCGTTTGTCAGCACCCATACCGAGGGCGCCGACAAGGCCGTCGCACTGGCAGTGGAAACCGGCGGCTCGCTCGCGCACGTTGCCAAGGCCTGCAAGCTGTCGGAAGAAAAGCTGCGGCAGTTCTACGCACTGTGGGCGCGCACCGAAAAAGTGGTGACGGCGTTTTCGCAGGGCGTGAACCAGTCGAGCAGCGGCACTGACAAGGTCAATGCCATCATCAACTGCCATCTCTACACGGGGCGTATCGGCAAGCCCGGCGCAACACCTTTCTCCATCACCGGCCAGCCCAATGCAATGGGCGGGCGCGAGGTGGGGGGCTTGGCCAACATGCTCGCAGCGCATCTCGACATCGGCAACGCCGAGCACCGCGCGCTGGTGCAAAACTTCTGGCGCTCGCCGGTCATCGCCGATCAGCAGGGGCTCAAGGCCGTGGAGTTGTTCGAGGCCATCCACAGCGGCAAGGTCAAGGCGGTGTGGATCATGGCCACCAATCCGGTGGTTTCGCTGCCGGATGCTGATCGCGTGCGCGAAGCCCTCGCCAACTGCCCGCTGGTGGTGGTGAGCGAGGTGATGGCGCGCACCGATACCGCCGACCTGGCCCACGTGCTGCTGCCGGCGCTGGCCTGGGGCGAGAAGGACGGCACGGTCACCAACAGCGACCGACGCATTTCCCGCCAGCGTGCATTCCTGCCACAGCCCGGTGAGGCCAAGCCGGACTGGTGGGCGCTGGCCGAAGTGGCAAAACGCATGGGCTTTGCCGAAGGTTTCGACTACCGCGCCGCGCACGAAATCTTTGTCGAGCACGCCGCACTCACGGCCGAGCGCAACGATGCCAGTGTGGCGGGGGCACTGCCGCGCCAGCTCAATCTGCGCGGCCTGGTGGACTTGAGCGCGGGCGACTACGAGGCGCTGCAACCGCTGCAGTGGCCGGTGCTGCAAGCGCCCGGCAGCACGCCCGCTGCCAGCTCGCGCCTGTTTGCCGATGGCCGCTATGCCCATGCCGATGGCCGTGCGCGCTTGATGCCGCTGATGCCGCGCGACCCTGCGCACAAGCCCAACGACGACTGGCCGCTCATCCTCAACACTGGCCGTGTGCGTGACCACTGGCACACGATGACGCGCACCGGCAAATCACCGAAGCTCGCCGACCACAGCGCTGAACCCTTCGTCGAAATCCACCCGCAGGATGCGATGGGCTGGGGCGTGCAGCACGACCGCCTCGCGCGTGTCGTCACGCAATGGGGCAGCTGCGTGGTGCGCGTGCGCGCCACCAGTGCCGTCGCCCGGCGCCAGCTGTTTGTGCCGATTCACTGGAACGGCACCACGGCCTCGGATGCCCGCGTGGGCAGCTTGGTGAACCCGGTTGTCGACCCGATTTCCGGCGAGCCGGAGTTCAAGCACACCCCGGCGCGCATCGAGCCGTTCTTCGTCAACTGGTACGGCTTTGTGCTCAGCCACGCGCCGCTGCCAGAGCCCGTGCTGCGCAGCGACGCGCACCTGGCCTGGTGGACGCGCGTGCAGGGCACGCAGTTCATCCGCACCGAAATCGCCGGGCGCGGCGCGCCGCCGAGCTGGAGTGCCTGGGCGCATCAGTTGTTGGGCGCCACAAGCGACGACCCGGACTGGCTCGACACCCACGATGCGAGCGAGGGCCTGTATCGCGGCGCATTGATCGACGACGAGCGTCTGAGCGCCTGCGTATTCCTGTCGCCACGGCCGGAGGACCTGCCCGCGCGTCGCTGGCTTTCCAGTCTGTTCGCGGT
>JAKFXK010000046.1 GCA_021731445.1 Nevskiaceae bacterium
AGCAGCTTGGGCGGCTTGCCCGTCGGAGCCGCCGTCTTTTTTACTACTGCTTTGCCAACGGACTTGGGCGGCACTGCCGTTGTGGGTTTGACGACAGGTGCTGTGCTGGAAGTCGGCGCTTTGATCGCCTTGCTTTTTTTCGGCGTATCGGATTTCGATTTCATCTATTGCTCGTCGGCAAGGTGGGTGAAGCGCGATGCCACACGGCTGCATTTTGCTGCATCGGCGGGTGCGGCACCCAATCAAGAATTAGTTCGGTGACGCTATCATGCCGGGGCCAACGCATGAGTCGTCGAGCTGCCACCCACCGCGCTGCATCCGAGTGATGAAAACCAAGAAAGACAAACCGGGCGGAAAAGTGCCAACTGCGGTCGCCAAGGCAGGGCCTTCGGCCAAGAAGGTAGCCGGCACGTCTAAAAAGCGCGCAAAGCCGCCCGCCGCGAGGCGTGGTGGCGAAGCGTCAACCCCTGCCGGACTGGTGGTGGGGGTAGGCTCATCGGCAGGCGGCCTGCAGGCACTGAAGCTGCTGATGTCAGGGCTCGATCCGGCATCCAACGCCTGCTTCGTGATGGCGCAGCACGTTGCACCCGCCCATCAGAGTCTGCTCGCCGAACTCCTGGCACCGAAAACATCTTTGTCGGTGTCGTATCTGGAATCAGAGACCATCCCCCGGGGCAATCAGATCCTGGTGATCCCGCCGGGCAACGACGCCATCGCCCGCGACGGCAAGCTGGTGCCGCTGGAGGCCGACAGCCGTCGCCCGCCCGGTGCGCATCCGAGCATCGACCGTCTGTTTCAAAGTCTCGCGTTGGAGTTTGGCGACCGTGCCGTGGGTGTCGTGCTTTCGGGCAGCGGCTCAGACGGTGCTGTGGGTGCGGCCGCGATCAAGGCCGCAGGCGGCATCGTGCTGGTGCAGGACCCGAAGACCGCCCAGTTCGATTCGATGCCGATGGCGGTGATTCAGGCACGCTGCTATGACGCGATCCTGCTGCCGGACCAGATCGGCGTGGCGCTGGTGCGCATCGCGCGCGCGCAGGGCACTGGCCTTGATGCCGAGGCCATCTTGCAGTCGATGCCGGAAAAGGTATTGCAGCAGATCAAGACCCTCGTGCGGCGGCGCACCGGTTTCAACCTCAACCATTACAAGTCCAGCACGGTGCTGCGGCGCATCCAGCGGCGCGCCCTACTGGCATCCACCGGCAGCCTTGAGGAATACCTGACCTTTCTGAGCGCCGATGCCGACGAGGCCAAGCGGCTCGCGGGTGATCTGAGCGTGCGGGTCACGTCGTTCTTTCGGGACCCCCCGCTGTTCTCCGCCTTTGCCACGGCAATCGAAGGTCTGGTGGAGCGACACCAGCATGGAGATGTGATTCGCATCTGGGTGCCGGGCTGCGCCTCCGGTGAAGAGGCCTACTCGCTGGCCATGCTGTTGATGGAATCGTTTCGGGCGGCCGAAAAGGCACCGTCCTTCCTGATGTTCATCACCGACATCAATCCCGAATCGCTGGCGATGGCCCGTCTCGGGCGCTACGCGCTGGATGACCTCAAGAATCTGCCCGACGGGTTTCTGGAGCGCTATTTCGAGATCAGGGATGAGTTTGCCGAGATCGCCAAGCCCCTGCGACAGAACCTGGTCTTTGCCAGCCAGAATGTGGTGGAGGACCCACCGTTCTCCAAACTGGACCTAGTCAGCTGCCGCAATCTGCTGATCTACTTCGAGGCCGAAGCGCAGGACCACGTCATCGCCGCCTTCCACTACGCCCTGAAACCGGGCGGCACTCTGTTTCTAGGCTCGTCCGAAAACATCGACAGCCAGAAGGCGCTGTTCGAACCGGTGAATTTGAAGGCACGCATTTATCAGCGCACCGCCCATCCGGTGGTATTTCATTACAAGGCACCGAACAAGCCATCAGTGCCTGTTGCGGCCGGCGCAAGGGAGGTTTCCGCCGAGAAAGCCGTGGAGCTGGTGGAGTCCAACGGTCGCGGTCTGAGTCGGAAGGACGCGATCACCCGTTCACGGGATCTCGTTGCCGAGCACTACTCGCCGCCTGCGATTCTGGTCAACGAGGACGATGTCATCCTGCATTTTGTGGGTGATCTCTCACCTTTCGTGACCTTGCCGCGCGGGCAGACCAGCTGGCTGGCGCACCAGCTGGTGCTGCCGCCTCTAAACCTGGAGTTGCGCACCCTGCTGATCCGCTGCCGCAAGGAGCGGGTATCGATCCGCGGTGGCTCCTACAGCATCGAGGTGCGCGGGCAGACCCGGCGCGTGACGATGGTCGCGCACCCGGACCTGCAGGGCTCGAAACTCATGGTGTTCGTCGCTTTCGAGTGGCGCACCGTGTCGGACTCCAGCGACGAACTCACGGGTGGCTCTGCCAACCTGATCCGCGAGCTGGAAGGCGAGCTGGCCAATACCCGCGAACACCTGCAAAGCCTGATCGAAGAGGTGGAGAACAACAACGAGGAATTGCAGACCGTCAATGAGGAATTGCAGTCTTCCAACGAGGAGTTGCAGTCCTCCAACGAGGAAATGCACACCTCCAACGAAGAGCTGCAATCGGCGAACGAGGAGCTGCTCACGGTCAATGACGAGCTCGCCGGCAAGACCGCCGAGCTGGAACTGGCCCGGAACGATCTCAGCAATCTGAAAGAGGCCCTGGAGATCGGCATCGTCGCCGTCGATGGCAGCCTCAAGATCACCTTGTTCAACGCCGCGTTCGCGAAGCTCCTTGGCGATACGCAGCTCCGGTCGAATACCAGCCTGGTGACACTCGATTGGCCGATCCCCAGCGTCGACATCGCGGCCGATGCGCTGGAGGTCATCCGCACCCGCACCCGCACCCAGCGTTCGCGCCTGATCTCGGTTGATCCCGAGCGCCATCTGCGTCTTGGCATCGTGCCATTCGGTCGCGATGCCAATGACGAGCTGAGCGGCGCTGTACTGAGCTTCACGGACGTCAGCGAGCTGATCGTGTTGCAGGGCAAGCACCGTGAGCAGGAGATGCTGTTTCGTCTCATGCTGGAATCCTCCGTCACCGGCACGCTGTTGACGGATGTCGATGGCTTGATTCTTGAGGCCAACCCGGCTGCCACCTCGCAGAGCGGACACCCGCACGATCAGCTGCTGGGCAGCCGCGTCGAGAGTCTGATTGCCGAAGACAGTGTTGCCGAGCTGCGCAGCCATCTGCGTCTTGCGTTTGGTCAGCCGGATAGCAAATCCAGCATTGATTTGCAGTTGCGGGGTGATCTGTCGCAGCAGAAGTGGGTCGCCCTGAGTATCTCTACCGTCAGGGATGGGATGGGTCAGCCCTATCGGCTGGTCGTGCAATTGCACGATATCCATCAGCGCAAGCGCAGCCAGGAAAAGCTGGTTGCAGAGCATCAGCGGCTCCAATTTTTGAACGCGGCGACACGGCGTGTGATGGAGAGTGAGTCTCAGGAGCAGCTACGCGCCTCCCTCATGGCAGACCTGTCATTGATGTTCGATGGCATGTCCGTGAGCTACCTCCGATACGCGACCGATCAAGGCCTGCAGCTGCAAGACAACATGTCACCTGCGGGCGAATGGACCAGCCATCGGATCCCGCTGCGTGTTGCCGTCACCGCCCCCTACCTGAAGCGGCTGCGCAGTTTGCAGATCAGCAGTCCCGGCGAGCGTGCGCCCGGAGAGGACATCCAGGCCGATTTCAAGACCCTCGATCTGCCGATATCCGACGGCGACTCGCTCGTGGGTGTCTTGCGACTCGAGGCCAGTGCGCCGCGGCGCTGGCCAGTGGATGATCTCTCCCTGCTGCGGGCGGTGGCGGACAACTTGTCGCTCGCCGAGCGTTCTGGCGTTGCGCAGTCTCAGCGCGAACAAGCTTTCAAGAGCCTTCGGCAGGAGCGTGATCGGGTGGAGATCACGCTCAACTCCATTCGGGATGGGGTCATTACCACCAATCCTGAGGGGCTGATCGAGACCATGAATCCCGTCGCGCAGCAGCTTTGCGGCGTCGATGGGGACTCCTGCCGAGGACGGGCCTTGTTCTCGGTGTATCAAGTCATGAAAGGCGAAAAGAGTGAGACCCAGCAAAGCATCGTCGAGCAATGTCTCAAGCGCCGCGAGCCGGTGGAGGACTCCAGCCTCGACCTGTATCTGTTGCCGACCCGAGGCACGCGCATTGCGGTAAACCACTCGGCCGCACCCATCATCGATGAAGAAGGCGATCTGCTGGGCGCAGTTCTGGTCTTCCGCGACGTGACGGACACGCGCCTGCTGGCACGCGAGCTGAGCCACAGGGCATCACACGACCCGCTGACTGGCCTGCCCAACCGGGCCGAGATGGACCGTCAGCTCGAAAGCGCGATCAAGGAGGCCCAGGGCGGCGATGCGCGACATGCCTTGATCGCCTTCGATCTGGATCACTTCAAGCCAGTCAACGACACCGCCGGTCACGCCGCCGGTGATGCCCTGCTGCGGCTGGTGGCCAAAACCTGCCGCGACAAGCTGCGTGCGGTCGATGTTCTCGCTCGAACCGGCGGCGACGAGTTCATCGTCCTGCTGCGCAACTGCGGCGAAGAGCGCGCCAAGCAGATTGCTGAAGCGTTGGTGGCGGCTATCGCAGAGCTGCGCTTTCAGTGGGAGGCGCGCGAGTACCGAATCGGTGCTTCCGCCGGCATTACCTTGATTACAGCTAATGCGCCCTCTATGGCCGCGCTGCTGGATCGGGCCGATGCGGCTTGCTACGTCGCCAAGCGTGGCGGCCGCGGCCGTGTGGAGTTCAGCAATGCCGATGCGGCGCAAGCCGTCATCCATAGCGATGCACTGGCCTTGGTGCGGATGGCCATCAGTGAAGAGCAGTGTGCCTTCCAACAACAGAAGGCAGTGGCGATCAATGGCGCCTTAGGGGGTTATGTCGAACTACTGATGCGCCTGGGCTCCGAATCGGGGGGCGGAGTGAGTCCCGATGATTTCGTCACGACCGCTCGCCGCCACCAGCTGCTGGTGCCGCTGGATCGCATGGCTATCCGCAAGGCCATGCAGTTTATTGCGGGCCAGAACAGACCCGATGGAACGATCTACGGCATCAATTTGTTCGAGGAGTCGATCCGCGACAGCAAGCTACCAGAGGCCCTGCTTGAGGCCGCCCACCAATTTGGCGTAGCCCCCGCCTGCGTGGCCATCGAAATCCCCGAAGTTTCCCTGGCACGCAACTCAGAGTTGTTGACTGGCTTTTGCAAATCGCTTCGCAACGCGGGGTTCCGCCTGGCGATGGATCAATTCGGCTCGAACCTGCTCTCGTTCGCTGCCATCCGCGCGCTGCAGCTGGATTTCGTGAAGATCAACCTTCGGCCACAAAGCCTGAGCCTGGGTCGTCCAGAGCCCGTGGAAACGGACATCCTCGAAGCGCTGTGCCACATCTGCCGCCGCAACGGCACGCGCACTATCGCTGTTGGTGTTGAGAGCGTCTCAACTTTGGATGAGCTGCGCGTCGTGGGTGTTGATTTTGTGCAGGGAACAGCACTTGCAGAGGGGGTTTCTGGTCGCTGAATCCGCAGCGATCCGCAGTCCTCTCGACGTACTCGGCTGCGTATGCGCCACCACAGTCGCCAGACGCCGCTTGCCAGGCTAACCATGATCAGCATATTCCAAACTTTTCGAGTATTGAGCCTTGGGCTCGCAGCCATCCTCTTTCAGCTTGCTCTCGCCGGCAGTGCGTTTGCCGATCAGGATAAGCAGGCTTTGCCCACGCTTTCGGCAGGTGAACAGGCGAATGTCGTGATGCAAAGCTGCGTTTTTCGATGCGGCACTACGCTGGCAAATTGTGAGCGCGAGCGTGCGCGCGGGTTGCACTGCACCTGAGAGGCGCAATTCTGCAAAGACGCCTGCTCCAAGCCCCCAGAGAAGCTAATGTCCAAAGAGGAGCGGCAGGAGATGCTCTGTAGTCAGCGCTGCGAGACGTCGGGCGCGCTATGCGATCGCGATCGGGCGCAAAAAAGCGAGTCTTGTCTGCTGGGTAGAAACGCGTGCAAGCAGCGTTGCTCTAAGCGTGCAGATACCAAATCACACAAAACTCGTTGAACTTGCCCGCTGCCCAACGTTAGGAGGGTTTAAAGACATCTTACTTAGGTACCTTCCGATTGGGACAGTCAAAGATGGTAAAGGCTTTTATTTAAAAATGGTTAAGCTATTTATTTAAGAAGGACAGCACATCCATGGACAAACTCCGGTTATTCGACCGTGACGCTCTTGGCCAGATTGCGCGGCTGGTCGACATCGGTGCCCTTGAGGCAGGCGACGTGATAGGCGAGCAATTGCAGGGGGACGGTGTAGAGCATCGGGTCGGTGAGTTCATCGCCGTGCGGCATGGCGATGATGGTCACGCCCGGCCCGCTCTTCAAACCCGCGTCGCGGTCGGCGAACACGAACAGCTCACCGCCACGCGCCTTCACCTCTTGCAGATTGCTTTTCACTTTCTCCAGCAGCGGGCCGTCGGGTGCGACGGCGATCACCGGCATGTGTTCGTCAACGAGCGCCAGCGGGCCGTGCTTCAACTCGCCGGCGGCATAGGCCTCGGCGTGGATATAGCTGATCTCCTTCAACTTGAGCGCGCCTTCGGCGGCGACCGGGCTCATCGGCCCACGGCCGAGGAACAGCGCGTGCTGTTTGTGGATGAAGCGCTCCGCTAGCAGGCACAGGGCCGCGTCCTCCTTGAGGGCTGCGGCCACTTGCCCGGGCGCGGCTTGCAGGCTTTTGACGTAGCGGCGCTCGTCGGCCTCGCTCAAGCCGTTGCGGCGGGCGAGCAGCAGCATCACCAGTGCCAGCGCCATCAGTTGCGTGGTGAAGGCCTTGGTGGAGGCGACGCTGCGTTCCGGCCCGGCATGGGTCATCAGCGCGATGTCGCTCTCGCGCACGAGGCTGGACTCCGACGAATTGCAGATGACCAGGCTGGCGGCGATATTCTTGCTCTTGGCATGGCGCAGGGCTTCGAGCGTGTCGGCGGTTTCGCCGCTCTGCGAGATGGTGATGAAGAGCGTGTCGGGCTCGATCATCGGGTCTCGATAGCGGAACTCGCTGGCGATCTCGGCGACGCAGGGCACGCGGGCAATGCGCTCGAACCAGTACTGTGCGACTGATCCAGCATTGGCCGAGGTGCCGCAGGCGACGATACGCACGCGCTTGACGCGGAACAGCAGCTCCGACGCCTTGGGGCCCAGACAGGCTTCGAGCACACGACCATTGGCAATGCGGCCTTCGAGCGCATTGGCGAGTGCCACGGGCTGCTCGAAGATTTCCTTCTGCATGAAATGGCGGTAGTCGCCCTTTTCCACCGCGCTGGCGTTCAAGTTGGAACGCTGCTCTGTGCGCTTCACAACCGTGCCGGTCTTGTCGAACACGCTGTAGCTGTCGAGGCTGATCTCGGCGAGATCGCCTTCGTCGAGATAGACGATGCGACTGGTCACACTCACCAGTGCAGTGGCATCGCTGGCGGCGAACATCTCGCCCACGCCGATGCCGATGGCGAGTGGCGAGCCGCGCCGTGCAAGCAGCATGCGTTGCGGCTCCTGCGCTGAAATGACCGCAAGCGCATAGGCACCGTGAATGCGCGGGATCATTTTCAGCATGGCCGCCCGCAGATCATCACCCGCATCGATCAGGCTTTGCAGCAGGTGCGCAAGCACTTCGGTATCGGTCTCGCTGCTGAATGCAAAACCCTTGGCTTGCAACTCGTCGCGCAGCTCTTCGTGGTTTTCGATGATGCCGTTGTGGACGACCGCGATGTCCTTGGAAAAATGTGGATGCGAATTACGCTCCGCTGGCACCCCGTGGGTGGCCCAGCGGGTGTGGGCAATGCCGGTGGTGCCGGGCTTGGGTTGTGCGGCTTCCAGCTCGGCCACCTTGCCGACGGCGCGCACTACCTGCAGCTGGCCATTGGCCAGGGTGGCGACACCGGCGGAGTCATAACCGCGGTATTCGAGACGCTTCAGGCCCTCGATGAGGATGGGCACCACATTGCGCTGCGTGACAGCACCAACAATTCCACACATAAGACCCCACACATGGCTTGAAGACAGCGAGAAAGATGTCGACGTATTGTATGCGTCCCCGCCCTACCGACCCAGCGATCCGAATCCATGAGTGTGTTGATTGCAATGCTCGTCACCGCCCTGATCGGCTTGAGCGCCTGGCTGATCTGGACGCTGGATCGCATGCAGAAAAAACTCGCTGCCCTGCATGAGCGCCTGCATGCGACACCGGCACCGCCACTCCCCCCCGGCGCGGCCGCTGGCAGATCGCGGATTGCCATCGAGATCCTCAATCCCTTCGAGCTGGCAGCCCGCGAGACCCGCTTTGCCAGCGCTGCAGCGAAGCTGGCACCGAGGATGATTGAGCGCATCGTCTACGAGCGCGCTGCCGTGATGATTGCCCGGCAGATGGCTGAGCAGGGCGTCAAGGCCGAGGTGAAGACCCATGTCACTTGAAGCCCTGGCAGGACTGCTGATGCTGGCGGCCACGCTGCTGGCCTGGGCGCTGTGGCGCGGGCGCAGGGCCGCGCGACAGTTGCAGCTGCTCGAAACCGACTTGCATCGCGCCGAAATCGCCGGGCAGGAGCAGGCCAGCCGCATCGCCGCGCTGGAAACCCTGCGCGACAGCCAGCAGCTCACCGAGCACGCCATCGCCACCGGCACGGCGGTAGTGAAGGAGGTGCACAGGGGCATCGCCGACATCCCCTTCAGCGTGCTGGAAGCCATCCCCAGCACCCGCGCACCCGCAAAGGTGCTGCGCGGGTTGCATGACGCCATCAGCGAAGGCGTCTATGGCGCGCTCGACAATCTCAACAAGTCAGTGGGGCGGGAGCTGCGCAAGGGGTTCGAGGCCGAGAGCTTCGCGAGCACTGCTCGCGTCGGCCTCGAACCCCGGCCAGCGTTTGGCTCAAGCGGAGCTGACGTTGTGTCAGCTCCGATCACGGCCAAACGCGGCCGGGCAGGGGGTAGTTCAGAGGCGCAAAGTCTCGCCATGGATGGCAAACCTGATGGCGCACCTGCGCCGCTGACGGATGCTGACGCCGCGCCTGAGACGAATGAAGATGCGCCCTCGTCCCCGACGGTGCCACTGCCCAAAAGCTGGGGCTAACTACTTCTTCTTCGCCGGCTTTTTCCACCCAGCAATGCTCTTCTGCTCGCGCGCACGGCAAATGGTGAGGGCGTCAGCAGGCGCGGTCTTGGTAATGGTTGATCCGGCCGCGATGTAGGCGTTGCGCTCGATGGTGACCGGGGCCACCAGCTGTGAGTCGGTGCCGATGAAGGCATCGTCGCCAATCACCGTCATGTGCTTGTTCACCCCATCGTAGTTGCAGGTGATGACACCGGCCGAGATGTTCACCCGCGCGCCCACCATTGCATCGCCGATGTAGGCGAGATGGCCCGCCTTGCTGCCTTCGCCAAGCTGGCCTTTCTTCACTTCCACAAAGTTTCCGATATGCACCTCGTCGGCAAAGTGGGTGTCGGGCCGCACGCGAGCGA
>JAKFXK010000069.1 GCA_021731445.1 Nevskiaceae bacterium
TCACAGCCCGCGCAGCGGGCGACCTCACAGCGAGCGCGTTAGCGCAAGCGACCTCACAGGCGGGCGTCAGCCCGCCGCCCTCACTGGTTCTGCTCCAATTCAATGTTCAGGCCAATAGAACGGATTTCCTTCACCAGCACGTTGAAGGACTCCGGCATGCCTGCCGTCATCTTGTGGTCGCCATCGACGATGTTTTTGTACATTTTCGTGCGGCCGTTGGTGTCGTCGCTCTTCACCGTCAGCATTTCCTGCAAGGTGTAGGCGGCGCCATAGGCTTCCAGCGCCCAGACTTCCATTTCGCCGAAGCGCTGACCGCCGAACTGCGCCTTGCCGCCCAGCGGCTGCTGGGTGACGAGCGAGTACGGGCCGGTCGAACGTGCGTGCATCTTGTCGTCGACGAGGTGGTTGAGCTTGAGCATGTACATGTAGCCGACCGTGGTCATGCGGGTGAACTCTTCGCCCGTGCGACCGTCCGTGAGCTGCTCCTGACCGGTGCGCGGCAGGCCGGCGACTTCGAGCAAATCTTTAATCTCGCTCTCGGCCGCGCCGTCGAACACTGGTGTGGCCATCGGCATGCCACCGCAGAGGTTCTTGGCGAGCGTGATGATCTCGGCATCATTCAACTGTGCGAGGTCAGCACCCACGCCCTTGCCGATGGCGTAGACCTTGGCGAGGAACTTGCGGATTTCGCCAACGGCCTTCTGCTGCTCGAGCATGGCGTTGATCTTCTTGCCGATGCCCTTGGCGGCGTAGCCCAAGTGCACTTCGAGCAGCTGACCGATGTTCATGCGCGAAGGCACGCCCAGCGGGTTGAGCACGATATCGACCGGCGTGCCGTCCGGCAGATGCGGCATGTCTTCGACCGGCACGATCATCGACACCACGCCCTTGTTGCCGTGACGACCTGCCATCTTGTCGCCCGGCTGGATGCGGCGCTTCACGGCCAGATACACCTTGACCATCTTCAGCACGCCGGGCTGCAACTCATCGCCCTGCTGAATCTTCTTTTTCTTCGAGTCGAAACGCTTGTCGAACTCGACGCGCATTTCCTTCAGCTGCTTGGCGGCGGCTTCGAGATCGCTCTGCGCGGCATCGTCGGCGAGGCGCACTTCAAACAGTTTTTCGCGCTCCAGGCTGTCGATGTATGCCTTGTCGATCTGCGTGCCTTTCTTCAGCTTCATCGGGCCAGCATCAGCGACCTTGCCTGCCAGAAGACGGCGAACGCGATCATAGATATCGTCCTCGAAGATGCGCATCTGGTCGTTCAAATCCTTGCGGACCTCAGCCAGTTCCGACTCTTCGATCGACAGCGCGCGCTTGTCCTTCTTGACACCTTCGCGGGTGAACACGCGCACGTCGATGATGGTGCCGTCCATGCCGGCCGGAACCTTGAGGCCGGTGTCCTTCACGTCCGAAGCCTTCTCGCCGAAGATCGCGCGCAGCAGCTTCTCTTCCGGTGTCAGCTGGGTCTCGCCCTTGGGCGTGACCTTACCGACGAGGATGTCGCCTGCCTTCACTTCTGCACCGATGTAGACGATGCCCGACTCGTCGAGGCGGCGCAGGGCCGACTCGTTGACGTTGGGAATGTCGGCAGTGATTTCTTCGCTGCCGAGCTTGGTCTCGCGGGCAATGCAGGTCAGCTCTTCGATGTGGATCGTGGTGAAACGATCCTCTTCCACCACGCGCTCGCTGAGCAGGATGGAGTCTTCAAAGTTGTAGCCGTTCCAGGGCATGAACGCGATCAGCATGTTCTGGCCAAGGGCGAGTTCGCCCAGGTCCGTCGACGGGCCGTCGGCAATCACATCGCCACGCTGCACCACGTCACCCGGTTTGACGATGGGGCGCTGGTTGATACAGGTGTTCTGGTTGCTGCGGGTGTATTTGATGAAGCCGTAGATATCGACGCCCGACTCACCGGCGACGGTTTCGTCGTCGTTGACGCGGATGACCACGCGGCCTGCATCGCACTTGTCCACCACGCCGCCACGCTTGGCGGTGATGGCGTTGCCGCTATCGACGGCCACGCGCTTTTCCATGCCGGTGCCGACCAGCGGCTTGTCGGCGCGCAGGGTCGGAACAGCCTGGCGCTGCATGTTCGAGCCCATCAGCGCGCGGTTGGCGTCATCGTGTTCGAGGAAGGGAATGAGGGCGGCTGCGACCGACACGATCTGGCGCGGGGAGACGTCCATGTACTGGACGCGATCCGGGGTCATCATCGTGAATTCGTTCGAGAAGCGCACCGACACGAGGTCTGCCGTGAAGGCGTTCTTCTTGTCGAGTTCGGAGTTCGCCTGCGCGATCACATAGCGGCCTTCTTCGATGGCCGAGAGGTAGTCGATCTGGTCGGTGACCTTGCCGTCCACCACCTTGCGATACGGCGTTTCGAGGAAGCCGTATTCGTTGGTGCGGGCGTAGCAGGCCAGCGAGTTGATCAGACCGATGTTCGGGCCTTCCGGCGTTTCGATCGGGCAGACGCGACCGTAGTGGGTCGGGTGCACGTCGCGGACTTCAAAGCCGGCACGCTCGCGGGTCAGACCGCCCGGGCCAAGCGCTGACACGCGGCGCTTGTGGGTGATCTCGGAGAGCGGGTTGTTCTGATCCATGAACTGCGAGAGCTGCGACGAGCCAAAGAACTCCTTCATCGCCGCGCCGACCGGCTTGGCGTTGATGAGGTCCTGCGGGGTCAGGTTCTCGGCTTCGGCCAGTGCCAGGCGCTCGCGCACGGCGCGCTCGACACGGACGAGGCCGGTGCGGAACACGTTCTCGGTCATCTCGCCGACGGCACGGATGCGACGGTTGCCGAGGTGGTCGATATCGTCGGTCTGACCTTCACCATTGCGGATGGAGATGATCTCCTTCATCACCATGATGATGTCGTCGGTGTCGAGAATGCCAGGGCCGGTGACGGAGTCACGGCGCAGACGACGGTTGAACTTCATGCGGCCGACGCCCGAGAGGTCGTAACGGTCGGGCGAGAAGAACAGGCTGTTGAACAGCGTCTCGGCAGCGTCCTTCGTCGGCGGCTCGCCGGGGCGCATCATGCGGTAGATCTCGACCAGCGCCTCAAGGCGTGTCTTGGAGGGATCAATATTGAGCGTGGTGGAGACGTACGGGCCCTTGTCCATGTCGTTGACATAGAGGGTGCGCAGCTCGCTGATGTTGGCGCTGCGAAACGACGCCAAGTGCTCGATCTTGATCTCGGTGTTGGCAGGCGCCAGCACTTCGCCAGTCTCGGCATTGATGATGTCGTGCGAGAGGATGCGGCCGATCAGATACTCGTCGGGCACCGCGAGGGCCTTCAAGCCCGCTTCCTGGATCAGCTTGATGTGGCGGGCGGTGATGCGCTTGCCCTCCTCCACCAGCACCTTGCCCTTGCCGACGATGTCGAACTGGGCGGTCTCACCGCGCAGGCGTTCGGCGACCAGCTTCAGCTCAGCGCCATCGGCGGCGAGCGTGAAGGTGTTCTGCTCGTGGAAGGTCTCCAGCATCTTCTGGTTGTCGAAGCCCAGCGCGCGCAGCAGGATGGTGCCTGGCAGTTTGCGGCGACGATCGATACGGACGAACAGGTTGTCCTTGGGGTCGAACTCGAAGTCGAGCCAGGAACCGCGGTACGGAATGATGCGGGCGCTATACAGCAGCTTGCCGGAGGAGTGCGTCTTGCCACGGTCGTGGTCGAAGAACACGCCGGGTGAGCGATGCAACTGGCTCACGATCACACGTTCTGTGCCATTGATGATGAAGGTGCCGTTGCCGGTCATGAGCGGAATCTCGCCCATGTAGACCTCCTGCTCGCGGATGTCCTTCACCTTCTTCTCTTTCGACTCGCGGTCGAAGATGGCGAGGCGTGTCGTCACTTTCAAGGGTGCGGCGTAGGTGAGGCCACGGATGCGGCATTCCTTCTCGTCGAAGATCGGCTCTTCAAAGCGGTACTTGACGAACTCCAGTGCGGCGGAGCCGTTGTAGGCCGTCATCGGGAACACGGATTTGAACGCGGCCTGCAGGCCGGCATCCTTGCGCTTGGACGGGATGATCCCGGCCTGCAAGTAGTCGCGGTAGGAGTCGATCTGCGTGGTCAGCAGGTACGGCACCTCCATGGTTTCAGTCTGCTTGCGAAAATCCTTGCGGATGCGCTTTTTCTCGGTAAACGAGTAGGCCATCGGTCGTGTTCCTCTTAAGAATCAATCAAGCCGCACAGTGGGAATGCGGTCGTTTGCGCGCTGCGCTGAGCGGTGAGCAAACGACTGGATTCCACGGCGACAAAAGGTGCAGCAGCAGAAACAGCAATGGGCCGGGAGCCTTTCGACTCCCAGCCCTTGCTTGATTCGCCTGAAGCGAGTCGGGTCAAGTGCTTATTTGACCGTGACGGTGCCGCCGGCTTCGGTGATCTTGGCCTTCAGCGCATCGGCATCAGCCTTGTTCACGCCTTCTTTCACGGTCTGGGGAGCGCCTTCGACGAGGTCTTTGGCTTCCTTCAGGCCCAGGCCGGTGATCTCGCGGACGACTTTGATCACGTTGACCTTCTTGGCGGCGTCGATGCCGGAGAGGATCACGGTGAACTCGGTCTGCGCTTCGGCAGCCGGGGCAGCGGCAGCGGCGGGGCCGGCAGCAGCAGCCACGGGGGCCGCGGCGGTGACGCCGAACTTGTCTTCCATCATCTTGACCAGCTCAACCACGTCCATCACGGACATCTTGGCGATTGCGTCGAGAACGTCTTCTTTGCTCATTTGAAACTCCGAAAATTAAAAGTGTTTAACAGCTAGAGAGGGTGCGAAAGTCTTGTGACTTAAGCCGCTTCGCCAGACTTGTCTGCAACGGCCTTGACCGTGCGGACGAGCTTGGTGTGCGGCGCTGCCAGAGTCCCGACGAACTTGGTGATCGGTGCCTTCATCGTGCCCATGAGCATGGCGATGGCTTGATCCTTGGTCGGCAGCGTGGCCAGACGGTCGATGTCGGAGGCGGGGTAAACATTCCCACCGACAGCGAGCGCCTTGACGACGAGCTTGTCGTTATCTTTGGCAAAGTCCTTGATGACGCGGCCCACGGAACCCGGATCGTTTAAGGCGAAACCAAGAACCAGAGGACCAACCAGCGCAGACGTGAGGCACTCGAACTCAGTGCCCTTCACGGCCTTCTTGGCCAGCGTGTTCTTCACCACATGCAGGTAGATCCCGTTTTCACGGGCCTTGACACGCAGTTGATCGAACTTGCCAGCCGTGAGACCGCGATACTCGGCAGCAACTGCCGAGAGTGCGCGCTTGGCGACGTCGTTGACTTCCGCGACCAGAACCTTCTTGTCTTCCAACTTGAGAGGCATGTTGAATACAGCTCCTGGTAGCGTTACGAAACCAACACTTCATCCCTTGCAGGATGGAGGTTGGGCTAAGCGGTGCGTATCCCCTCTAGCTTTTGCGGCTGTCAGGGTCACACCATCTGCGTCAGTGCCCAGTGGCTTCGGGCTTTAGTCCGGGAGGCTTCCATCAAATGACTGAGGGAAAACCCGGCGCTGACGGTCTTTGATGGGACGGCCTTGAGAGCCGCACCACAAAGTTGCTGTGCCCTGCCGCGCGGTGAGGCGCGGCAGGGCGATTGACTTACTCCGGCAGGCTGCCGAGATCGACGATGACGCCAGGACCCATGGTCGTGGAGAGCGTCATCTTCTTCATATAGACGCCCTTCGCAGACGAAGGCTTGGCCTTGCGGATGTCGCGCACGACCGCCATCAGGTTTTCCAAGAGCTTCGCCTTGTCGAAATCGGCGGAGCCGACCGAGGCGTGCAGGATGCCGGCCTTGTCAGCACGGAACTTGGCCATACCGGCCTTGGCGTTCTTGACGGCCTGGACGACGTCGGCGGTGACGGTGCCGGTCTTCGGGTTCGGCATCAGGCCGCGAGGGCCGAGCACCTGACCGAGAGAACCGACGACGCGCATCGCGTCGGGCGAAGCGATGACGACCTGATAATTGAGATCACCGCCCTTCATGGCGGCTGCGAGGTCATCCATGCCGACGGCGTCGGCACCGGCAGCCAGGGCTTCAGCAGCCTTGTTGCCCTGGGTGAACACGGCGACGCGGACGGTCTTGCCATTGCCATGCGGCAGCACGGTGGAGCCACGCACGTTCTGGTCGGACTTCTTGGGGTCGATGCCAAGGTTGACGGCGATGTCGACCGATTCCTTGAACTTGGCCAGCGAGCATTCTTTCAGGATGTCGAGTGCTGCATCAACGGTGTAGCTCTTGCCAGGCTGAACCTTGGTGGCAAAGAGTTTTTCGCGCTTGGTAACTTTCATGGCGAGTCTCCTTATGCCTTGAGGTCGGAATCGACGCCCATCGAGCGGGCAGAGCCGGCGATGGTGCGGATGGCAGCATCCATATCGGCAGCCGTGAGATCAGGCCACTTGGACTTGGCGATCTCCTCAAGCTGCTTGCGATTGATCTTGCCGACCTTCTTGGTGTTGGGGTTGGATGAGCCGGACTCCAGGCCGAGAGCCTTCTTAATGAAGAAGGTGGCGGGCGGGGTCTTCATCACGAAGGTGAAGGACTTGTCCGAATACACGGTGATGACCACCGGGATCGGCATGCCGACTTCGAGCTTCTGGGTTGCTGCGTTGAACTCCTTGCAGAACGCCATGATGTTCACACCCTGCGAACCGAGGGCGGGACCGATGGGCGGCGAGGGATTGGCTTTGCCAGCTGGTACTTGCAGCTTGACGTAGCCTTGGACTTTCTTGGCCATGGGTTACTCCTGAAATGGGTGCGAACGGCTGATGAGGCCTCCCCGATGAACCCGCGAGCGATTGGCGATCGCTCGAGAGCAAAAAAACTACTGCGGTACGGCGACGAAGTTGTAGGACTTGTCTTCGTAGACGGTGATGGTGGTCTGCATCGGCGTGCCCATCGGCACCGAGGCCGTGGCTGCGTTGAAGTCCTGGACAAAAGCGCCGACATTCACGCCCAGGGTGCCGAGCGCGGGGCCAAGAGCCTCGTTAGCCTCGGCTCGCCCGGCTTCGAGAACGATCGAAACGATGCCCTGCACTTTCTTTGCCATGTGCTGTTCCTAGCTCTTCTCGACCTGCGAAAACTCGAGTTCGACTGGCGTGGCACGGCCGAAGATCATCACGGCGACACGCAGACGGCTCTTGTCGTAGTTGACCTCTTCGACCACACCGGTGAAATCGGCAAACGGGCCGTCGTTGACGCGCACCTGCTGACCCGGTTCGAACAGGAACTTGGGCTTGGGCTTGTCCACTGCGGCCTTGACGCGATTGAGGATGGCATCGGCCTCCTTGTCGCTGATCGGCGCCGGCTTTTCCGCCGTGCCACCAATAAAACCAAGCACTTTCGGCGTGGACTTCACCAAGTGCCAGGTGTCTTCGTTCATTTCCATGTTGACGAACACATAGCCGGGGAAGAACTTGCGCTCGGTGGTGCGCTTCACACCCTCCTTGATCTCGACCACTTCTTCGGTCGGTACCTGGATCTCACCAAACTGCTCGTCGAGGCCAGCGCGCGTGATGCGCTCTTTCAGCGCCTTGGCGACGCTGTTTTCGTACTGTGCGTACGCATGAACCACATACCAACGCATCATCAGGAACCCCGTCCGGTGAGCTTTTCAACGCCATAAAGCAGGGTACTGTCGAGGCCCCACATCAACAGCGCCATGATGACGACGACCACGGCAATCATGATGGTGGTCTGCACGCTTTCCTGCTTGGTAGGCCAGATGACCTTGCGCAATTCGGTGCGCGCACCCGAGATGGCATCCCACACATCGCGGCCCGTCTGGGTGCGATAGCCGATAGCCGCTGCCGCGCCAAAGGCCGCAAGCAGGATCAGCAGGCGGACGACCGTCGCTAGTTGCGGATCAAGGTAATAGAAGGCAAACAGGCCACCGGCGAACAGTGCGGCGGCGACCAGCAGCAGCAGTGAATCTTTGCGGCTGGAGCCTGCATCAACGACTTGGGATTCCATCATCAACTCTTCAATTTCTACTTAAAGTGGAACCGCTCGCTTGCAGGCTTAAGACTGGCAGGGAGAGAGGGCTTCGAACCCCCAACCTTCGGTTTTGGAGACCGACGCTCTACCAATTGAGCTATCCCCCTGCGGGCCGAAAAACCTTTGTCAGATCAAACCAAAAGGGGCGCGATGATACGCGCCCCTCATTCTTTAAGTCAACCGCTCCGGCGAGTTGCCAAGGCAAGACTCGGGCCATCCAGCGAAGAGATTCTTGCGCCGTCGCGCAAGAAACCCAATCTCAGGCCAGGATTTTGGTAACGACGCCCGCACCAACCGTGCGACCACCCTCACGGATGGCGAAGCGCACCTGCTCTTCCATGGCGATGGGGGCGATCAGCTCGACCGTCATCTGCACGTTGTCGCCCGGCATGACCATTTCCACGCCTTCTTTCAGCTGGCAGGCGCCAGTGACGTCGGTGGTGCGGAAGTAGAACTGCGGACGGTAGTTGTTGAAGAACGGGGTGTGACGGCCGCCTTCTTCCTTGGTGAGCACATACACCTCACCCTCGAACTTGGTGTGGGGCTTGATGCTGCCCGGCTTGCACAACACCTGGCCGCGCTCGATGTCTTCTTTCTTGGTGCCGCGCAGGAGAAGACCGACGTTGTCGCCGGCCTGACCCTGGTCCAGGAGCTTGCGGAACATTTCGACGCCGGTGACGATGGTCTTCACCGTGTCACGGAAGCCGACGAGTTCGCACTCTTCACCGACCTTGACGATGCCGCGCTCGATACGACCGGTGGCGACGGTGCCGCGGCCGGAGATGGAGAACACGTCTTCGACGGGGAGGAGGAAGGGTTTGTCGACTTCGCGCTTGGGCTCGTCGATCCAGGTGTCGAGGGCTTTGTAGAGCTCGTTGAGCTTGGCAATGCCGTCGGCATCACCGCTGATGGCCTTGGTGGCGCTGCCGCGGATGACGGGGGTATCCGCCGAGAAGCCATACTTTTCGAGCAGGTCGCGGACTTCCATTTCGACGAGGTCCAGAAGCTCGACGTCGTCGACGAGGTCGCACTTGTTGAGCCAGACGACGATCTTGGGAACGTTGACCTGCTTGGCAAGCAACACGTGTTCGCGGGTCTGGGGCATGGGGCCGTCGGTGGCGCTCACGACCAGGATGGCGCCGTCCATCTGGGCGGCACCGGTGATCATGTTCTTGACGTAGTCGGCGTGGCCGGGGCAATCCACATGGGCGTAGTGGCGGGCTTCGGTTTCGTATTCGACGTGGCTGGTGGCGATGGTGAGGATCTTGGTGCTGTCACGGCGACCCTGGCTCTCGCTAGCCTTGGCGACTTCGTCATAGGCCACATACTTGGTGTTGCCAAACTTGTCAGCAGATACCTTGGTCAAGGCAGCCGTCGTGGTGGTCTTGCCATGGTCCACGTGGCCAATCGTGCCAACGTTTACGTGAGGCTTGCTGCGGTCAAACTTTTCCTTGGCCATCTTG
>JAKFXK010000088.1 GCA_021731445.1 Nevskiaceae bacterium
GCTGCCCCTGATGGCCTGTGGGATGTCGCCGCCGCCCACTCCGCCGCCCCAGGTGGCGCTCACTGAAAAGGCCATCGTGGCGGGTGGCTGCTTCTGGTGTACCGAGTCGGACATGGAAAAGATTCCGGGCGTGATTTGCGCCGTCTCCGGCTATATCGGCGGCAGCGTCGACAAGCCCAGCTACGAGCAGGTGTCGAGTGGGCGCACCGGGCATACCGAGGCGGTGGAAGTCACTTTCGACCCCATGAAAATCAGCTACGCGCAGCTGATCGAAAAGTTCTGGCCGACCATCGATCCGACGGTGAAAGACCAGCAGTTCTGTGACCATGGCCCGCAGTACCGCAGCGGCATCTATCCACTCGACGACACGCAGATGCAGATCGCCGGAGCGAGCAAGGCTGCACTGGCCAAGTCCGGCCGCTTCGCCACCATCCATACCGAGATCGTGCGCGCCGGTGCGTTCTGGCCCGCCGAGGGCTATCACCAGGACTACTACAAGACCAACGCGCTCAAGTACAAGTACTACCGCTACGGTTGTGGCCGCGATGCAAGGTTGGAACAGGTTTGGGGCAGCAAGACCAGATAGGGTTGAGGCGAGGAGATGTACACCAAACCCTGATCATTTCGTTGGAATGGCAAAGGTCTTGCTTCAAGATCCGCTATGGGTGCCAGTGCGCCATCTAATCGAAATTACCGGGTTCAACATGTCATTACTCTCGTATCGCAAGCCTGCGGCCCACACCCTGCTGGCCATTGCACTCGTTTCGGGACTCGGCGCCTGCGGCGGTGCTGGTCCTGCAGCCACCGCCGCCGCTACACCGCCTGCCACTCCGGCACCCGTGCAGCCACCTGCGCCGCCAGCCCCTGCGCCCGTCACACAGCCTGTGATGCCGCCGCCCACGCCACTGCCAGCACCCACGACCAAAGCCTTCGACGATGCCGTGGTGCTGGCCGTGATCGACTCCAGCATCA
Source organism: Nevskiaceae bacterium (assembly GCA_021731445.1). Classification (GTDB taxonomy): domain Bacteria; phylum Pseudomonadota; class Gammaproteobacteria; order Nevskiales; family Nevskiaceae; genus Stagnimonas. The sequence goes on from JAKFXK010000088.1 coordinate 973, forward strand.
ACCCCTACCACTGGGACTACCTCGCCGCGAAGATGCCGCAGGCCGGTACTGACGATGCCCTGCCGCTCGATCAGGATCCCGCCACCTGGCTGCCGGGCCACCCTGGCGCTGCTGCGTTCAAGAGCTACCAAGCGCTCAATCTCACCATTGATCCCAGCGATCCCAACGCCGGCACGGCGGCACTTGCGGTCAAGGATGCTGCCGAGTGGGGCAAGATCAACTACTCGGAAGGCACCTCGAACAGCGAGGTGAACATGGTCTGGTTTCCCAACACCAAGATCATCGGCCACGTCGCCTTCCCTGGTGCACTGATCGGCGACCCGTTTACCAGCCTGCTGCTGGGCGCATCCTCCGGCCCCGTCAACACCTTTGCTACTACCAGCCATGGCATCGGCACTTCGAGCGTGTCCGCCGGCAACATTCACGGCAGCTGCCCCAACTGCCTGATCGTTTACGTCCACGGCACTTCCGAGCAGGCCAACGAGTGGGTGCAGCAGCAGGACTGGATCGACCTGCAGACCAATTCCTGGGGCATCTCGGCGGTGAACCGAGACCGCGCCTATGCCGGCAGCGACACCGCCGGCCAGCGCACGGCCGTCGAGCGCGGCCAGCAGATCTTCTTCTCGGCTGGCAATGGACAGGAGAACGCCTTCGTGGTGCCCAACACCACCCTGCAGAGCAGCCAGGAGGGCCCGGACTGGATCGTCACCGTCGGTGCCACGGACTCGGTCGACAACTCCAGTCCCACCGGCCACGGCAAGCCGGCCGATATTTCCAGCGTCGGCGACAGCTATCCATCGGCCTCCGGCAACAATGGCACCGCCAACGGCGCGGGCACTTTCGGCGGCACCTCCAATGCCACGCCGGTGATCGCTGGCATCTACGCGGAGGCGCTCTACCGCATCCGCAAGAGTCTCCCCGGTGCCAGCCGCATGCAGAAGGATGGTGTGATCGCCACTGGCCCCGCCGGCTGCAAGGCCGCCAACCCCGACTGCGCGTTGGCCGACGGCCAGCTCACCGTGCATGAGCTGCGCACGGCGCTGTACCGCAGCGCCACGTATAGCAAGACCGGCGTCAACGTCGGGGGCTTGGGCGGCATCACCACCATCCCCATGAGCCAGAACGTCGAGGAACTCGAACTGCTGTCCGAAGGTCATGGCAACTTCCGCGGCCGCATGGATGGCGATGAAACCTACGAGGCTGAGATCGAACGCATCACCGGCTTCGTCGATGGCAGCTGGTTTGCCGAACAGGAAGCCAACCAGATCGCCTGGATGAAAGCGTTGTCGTACTGCACGCAGCAGGTCTGGGGCAGCTGGGATCACAGCTACTTCAAGGCCGCCGACGGTCTGCCGGCCTTCAATGATCCGGCCTGGCCGGTGCGCAATTTCCTGGTCGCTGGCTGCCCGCCCGTGATCGGCGCACTGGTGGAGGCAGAGCAGGCCTACGCTGCCGCGACACGCTAACCGCCCGCAAGCCTCATAAAAGCCCCGCCATTGCGGGGCTTTTATGTTTGGTTCAACAAGGCTGCATCAAGTCACCACCGGCCCCATCTTGTTGATGGCCACACCCTGCCCGTAATCAATCTCAAGGGACTTGAGCGCGCGAATGGTTTGCTCGTGCTCAACGCCCAACGCCACCATGTTGATGCCTCTGGCGACGCAAATCTTGTTGATCCAGGTTAGATGCAACAATTCCATCGGGTCCGCTGGATCGCTGCGCAGGCCGGCGGTGAGTGCGGGGTGGAGTTTGACGAAGTCCAGCGGCGCGTCCTTCAAGCCGTGCAGGCCACCCATGGCCCGGTAGCGGTCCAGCGAGAAACGGACCCCAAGCGGCTTCACCGCCTGCATGAACCGCAGGGTTTCAGACAAATGCGAGGCCACCTGTTGCTCGGTGATCTCGAAGCAGAGCTTGGCGGGGGGCACGCCATAGCGTGAAATCAGATCGTGCACCTGCTCGCCAAAGCTGGGTTCGCACAGCGACCATCCCGAGAGATTGATGCAAGCGCATTCGTAGTTTTCCGTCAGCGCCTTGTTGCCGACCATCTCGATCAGGGTCCGCTCGATCACCCACAGATCGAGCCTGTGCGAAAGCTGACGGCGCTCCAGCGCAGGCATGTAGAACTCCGGCGTGATCCACACGCCGTCGTCGTCTTCGATGCGGATGAACAGCTCGAACATCGGGAGCTTTCCCCCGTTGCTGGCGAGTGGAATGATCGACTGCGAGCTCAAGTGCGCAAACCCGCTACCAAGCCGGGGCAGCAACCAGGACACCCAATCATCGTCCTGTCGCCGGCGGTGGGTGAGGATTTCGTCCGGCATAGTGAGCTGCACAATGCCGCCGCCAGCATGACGGGCGCTGATCACTGCGCGGTGCGCCTTTTGCAGCAGAGGCTCCACGCCTTCGGACAGGCTATCAACCTCAACCCCGCCAATACTCAGAGTGGCGTCGTGCTGAGACTCACCCCAAACAAACGGCCGGGCGGCGCTGGCGTGGCAGATGCGGTCCGCCAGATCGCCCTGCCGGGCCAGATCGGAAAAGGGGCAGAGCAGGCCGATCACATCGAGGCCAACACGGTAGAGCTCCACCTCGCCCGGCACATGCTCTTCCAAGAGGCGTGCCGTGCGCCACAACACTTCGTTGCCCGCACGGAGACCGTGTTCCTCAATGATCCCGGCGAGGTTGTCCGGGCTGCACAGCAGCAGCGCATGGGAGATTTTCTGGTTGCGGGCGATGTCGATGATTTCCCGCATCCGCAGATCGAACCGCTCCTCCGAGTGCAGGCCAGTCACCGGATCCGTCTGGTTCGCATCGATCGGCGCTGAGGCTGCCTTAGCGGGGTTACTGGCATGGTCTAGGATGCGGACGACGACTCCAATCGGGGTGCCATCGGCTTCCATCGCGCAGACGGTGCGCAGGCTGATCTTGCACTCCTCCTTGCGCGCTGTGATCAGCAACACTTCGGAGATGCGCGGCACGGATGAGCGCTGCTTGAGCACATCGTCGATCAGGTAGTTGAGGGGGTATTCGCGCGGATTGTCCCGGTAGCTGTCGAACAGCAGGAATACATCGTTGAAGTTGACCCCGATCACCGCCGAGCGGTGCAGTTGCAGAAACTCGCAGAGCAGGGGGCTTGCCTCGGTGACATGGCCGTGAACATCGATATAGGCGACCAGATCGGAGAGGTTGCTGATGAGGTTCTGCGTGGTGGCCACGTGGGTCGTGGCTTTGCGCTCGGCGGCAGCAACCTGCTCGCGCTGCAGCTCGTTGTCATCGAGCGCGGCCTGCAACTGGTCGGTGCGCCGTCGCAACTCATAGCCCAGGCTCACGGCCTGCGCGGACTGCTCCTGGCGATCCCCCAGAAGGCCCTTGGCATTTCGGCGAAACGACTCTACCGGCACGATCACGCCGTAATGGAGAATTGCGAACACAAGCCCGGCCAGCAGCAGCTGCACAACCAGGGAAAGCAGCAGCAAGCGGTTGACGAAGCCTTCGGCACCGCTGTCGCCAGCCTTGCCCAGCAAGCCCAACACCTGCGGGCGCGCGAAACCCTCTGAGATCAGCACCGTGGCCGTGATAGTCAGTATCGACAGGATCAGCCAGCCGATGGTGACATTGACGCGCAAAGGCCCATGGCGGACGGTCATGCGGCTGATGAAGTTCCGCAGCTGGCTCAAGGGGCTCATAGGGCTAGACCATCAATCGGGTGGACGTCTTGGGTTTTTCTGAAACGCGTTCGAGTTCTTCCAGCAGGCTGATGGCCGCCGTGATCCGCCGCAGGTCCAGGTGTGCCTCCACAATCATCAGCCGGGAGCGTACCTCCGCCGTCAGTGTGCGCTTGGATAAATCTTGCGCCCGCCGTCTGAGGCTGCTGAGAGCAATATCGCCGCCAACAATCGGCTGCAACTGATTGGCAGCGGGCAGGGCCAGCACCACCGCCGGTTTGCTGGCTGCGTCGTCGATGAAATCTTCGCGTGCGCTGCGCTCGCTATCACTTTCTTCCGCCTTGCGGGCCGGGCGCACCGGCAAATCCCTCGTCCGGAAATTGACTGGCGATGTTGATGCCTTGCGCTTCACGGCGAACCACAGCGGCCTCGGAACGCCCTGATCGCTCATCCGCGATCTCAGCAGCCACGCAAAAAGCGGCACCACCAGCAAAGCAAGCCACCAGGCGAATCCCGTCCCTGGTTCGCCATCGGTCTTTGCCTGACCGGTGCCCAGGGCGTCACCGGTCATCGGGCTGGCCACGGCGGCGGCGATGGGTGCAATCACCGCGACGTCCACAGGTTTGGCTGGCGGCAGCGGCGCAGCGGACGACACCGGCTGAGGCAGCAAACCCTGGGACTTGAGCAGCGCGTAGGTGCCAAAGCGGTAGTCGAGTTGAAAGCGGACCACGGCTTGCTGCCCCGGCGGTGCTGGTGCCACGCCGCCGAGTGAGAGGCCCGCCTTTTGTGCCTGACGCGCTTTGCTCAATCGTGGCTTCTTCTCCGCAGGTACCAAGGGCAGTGCCTCGGAGGCACTGACTTCAACACTGGCTGCTGGGGTTGGAACGCGGGTGCCCAGTATCGGTTGCGACAGCGCATCGGGTATCGAAGCCGGAACCGCTCCGGCCAGCCGCTGGGCAGAGACTGCAACGACCGTTCTTGCGCTGCTGGATGGCGGATCGAGCAGAAGCGGCAGCTGATGGATGATGGAGATGTTGCCAAGCGAAACCCGCAATAGCAGGGTGCCGACAGGCTCCAGAAACGGCTGGCGCGAAGTCAGAAGCAACTGCTGGCTTCCCCCTGCCGGCGCGACCGAAACCGTCAGAAAATCCGGTGGGAACTGAACACCTTCCAGCCCCTGCGCCACATAGGTGCTGTTGGGCTCAAACGCAACGCGCAGGGTATTGGCCGATTCGATTTCGGCCGGTGACTCCAAGGCAATGGGGATCGTGACACGCAGCGGCTGCCCAAGGCTGGACTGCACCACCGCATCGCCGACACTCAGCGCCTGTGCCTCGTAAAACCCGAACAAGCCCCACCCCAAAACAGCCAGCGCACCCAGGTATCGGGACATTTGGATACGACTCCTGATTCTCTTCTTGAGGTTCAGAGCCTAATCGGACTGCGTTGATTTTCCTATCACAATTTTTACGTGTAATTCAAATAAGGATAGTAACTGGGGCGCAGCGGGGCGGGGATGCGCTCAATCCGACGCGGCGACCCAGGCTGCTGCCACCCGTTCGAGGCCCCTGCGATCTTCGGCATCGAAGCACCTGAGCATTGGCGAATCGAGATCGAGCACCCCCAACAGTGCTCCATCACGCAGTAGCGGCACGACGATTTCGGAACTGCTGGCGCTGTCGCAGGCAATGTGACCGGGGAAGGCATGCACGTCTTCCACCACTTGCGTGCGGCGCGTGAGTGCCGCCATGCCGCACACGCCCTTGCCGAGCGCGATGCGCACGCAGGCGGGTTTGCCCATGAAGGGCCCGAGTACCAGCTCCCTGCCATTGAATAGGTAAAACCCCGCCCAGTTGAGATCTGGCAGCGAGTGCCAGATTAGCGAGGCGAGGTTGGCGGCGTTGGCAATGCGGTCGCGCTCGCCGTGCAGCAGGGCCTCGGCCTGCTCAAGCAGCAGCGCATAGGTTTCGGGCTTGCTGCTGGCGGCTGTGGGCTTGAGTTCAAACATGGCGGCTGACAGTCGATGCATAAGGCGGGTCGCGAGTTTATGCGAGCGGCGCGGCGCATAAACGTTTCGGTGCGCTGGGCCATCCATGGCGGTCGCGCTACGATTGATCCGTACCGCCTTGACCCCTGGAGAACCCATGAACCGTTTTGCCCTGAGCGTTTTTGCGCTCGCCACCACCAGCCTCGTTGCCTGCGGCAAAAAAACCGAAGCGCCTGCAGCACCCCTAGCGCCCGTCGCCGTGGCGCCGGCCCCCAAGCCGCTCACCTCCGGCATCGACGCCTCTCACTTCGATACCGCCACCCGTGTGCAGGACGACCTGTTCCGCGCCGTCAACGGCAAATGGCTGGACAGCTTCCAGATCCCCGCCGACAAATCCAATTACGGCTCGTTCACCAAGCTCGATGACGATGCCGAAGCGCAGCTGAAAACCATCATCGAAGACATGTCGGCCAAGAAGGATCTCGCCAGCGGCAGCGAGGAGCAGAAGATCCGCGACTTCTACAACGCCTTCATGGATGAGGCCAAGCTCGAAGAGCTCGGCATCAAGCCTATCGAACCCGCCTTTGCCAGGATCGACGCGCTTGCCAGCAAGGCCGCCCTCAGCGAGCTGATGGCGAGCCTCGTGCGCGAAGGCTATGGCGCGCCGATCTACCCCTACGTGCATCAGGACAACAGGAACGCCACGCAATACATCGGCGATCTCTACCAGTCCGGCCTGGGCCTGCCCGACCGCGACTACTACCTTCTGAACGACAGCAAATTCAAGACCATCCGCGAACAGTACGTCGCCCACATCGAGAAGATGCTGACGCTGGCGGGCCTCAAGGATGCGGGCAAGGCGGCGAAGGACATCCTCGCCTTCGAGACGCGGCTGGCGAAGACGCATTGGGACAAGGTGGACAACCGCGATCCGGTGAAGGGCTACAACAAGCTTGATGCCGCAGCCCTCAAAAAGCTCACCAGCGAAATCGACTGGGCGGTGTACCTGAAAGGTGTCGGCTTCGAGGGCCTGCCCGCAATCATCGTCAGCCAGCCCAGCTACATCACGGGTCTGGGCAAGGAGATCAAGGCCACCTCGCTTGACACCTGGAAGATCTACCTCAAGTGGCAGGCGCTTTCGAGCGCCGCGCCTTACCTGAACAAGGCCATCGTCGACGAGAACTTTGCCTTCAATGGCAAGACGCTCAACGGCATCCAGGAAATCCGCCCACGCTGGAAGCGCGGCGTGGAGGCCACCGAAAGCGCGCTCGGCGAGGCGCTGGGCAAGGTCTATGTCGCCAGGCACTTTCCACCAGAGAACAAGGTGCGCATGGAGGCCCTCGTTGCCAACCTGCGCAAGGGCTACGAGCAGAGCATCAACTCGCTCAGCTGGATGAGCGAGGAGACCAAGAAAAAGGCGCAGGAAAAACTCAGCAAGTTCTCGGTGAAGATCGGTTACCCCAAGCAGTGGCGTGACTACTCGACTCTGGACGTGAAAGCCGGTGACCTGGCAGGCAACCTGCAACGCGCCACTGCCTTCGAGTACGCGCGCAACCTCACCAAGCTCGGCAAGCCGGTGGATCGCAACGAGTGGTTCATGACGCCGCAAACCGTCAATGCCTACTACAGCCCTGAGATGAACGAGATTGTCTTTCCCGCTGCCATCCTGCAGCCGCCGTTCTTCAACGTTAACGCGGATGACGCAGTGAACTACGGCGGAATCGGTGCAGTGATCGGCCACGAGTTCAGCCACGGCTTTGACGACCAGGGCAGCCAGTACGACGGCGACGGCAACCTGCAGATGTGGTGGACGAAGGAGGACCGCGTGAAGTTCGAGGCCCTGGGGGCCAAGCTCGCCGCGCAGTACGGCAAATACGAGCCGGTCAAGGGCTACACCGTCAACGGCAAGTTCACGCTCGGTGAAAACATCGGCGATCTCGGCGGCTTGACCGTTGCGCACAAGGCCTATGTGCTCTCTCTCGACGGCAAGCCGGCGCCGGTGATCGACGGATTGACTGGCGATCAGCGCTTTTTCTATGGCTGGAGTCAGGTGTGGGCGCGCAAATACCGTGAAGAGAACCTGCTGACGCGCCTGAAAACTGACCCCCACAGCCCCAGCGAGTTCCGCGCCAATGGCACACCGGTCAACATCCCCGCGTTCTACTCGGCATTCGGCTTGAAAGAGGGCGACAAGATGTTCAAGCCCGAAGCGGAGCGCATCACCATCTGGTGAGAGGTTTGGGATTTCGAGGAGTGCCGCGCAGACACCGTGTCGGCGCGGCACTCCGGGCCCCGGACAGTTGATGGCTCAGCGCCAAGGCCATCAACGGGGCGGGGACCCGCCTCAGAAGCTGCACGAAAAAGCCGACTCGAGTCGGCTTTTTCGTGCCTGCTATTGCGGAAAGACAGAGCTGCGCTAGGCTAC
>JAKFXK010000054.1 GCA_021731445.1 Nevskiaceae bacterium
CGCCACCGCCGAAACTGCCGCCACCGCCGCCACCGCCCAAGGTGCCGCCGCCGCCTGTGCCCTCGCCGACGCCGCCGCCGCCACAACCCGACATCGTCGTCGATGCGCCCATCGAGGCGAATGAGCCGGTCGTTGCCGCTGCCCCTCCGGCACCGCCTGCGCCGCCGGCACCCTCGGTGGCAACCTCGGTCAGTGCCTCCTACTTCCGCAGTATCCAGGGTGCCTTGGCCAGGAACGTGGTCTATCCGCCACGCGCGGTCGAAAACGGCGACGAGGGCGAGTGCCAGGTGCGCATCACCTTTGACCGGGCCGGCACCATCAGCAACTCCGAACTGGTGCGCCGCACCGGCTCGAAGCTGCTCGACGATGCCTGCCTCGAAGCCGTGCGTCGCACCGGCCGCTTCCCGGCGGTTGCCGCCAACGAGGCGCCCGGCACCCCGTACTTTGCGGTGGTGCTGCCGGTGAGCTTCACGCTCGAGGAAGAGTGAGTTCAAGCTGCCACAAGTGAGCAAAAGGCCCGGTTGAGAGACCGGGCCTTTTTGTTGACGGCCAGTCCGGCCAAGTGCGGCGGTTGAATCGCTACAATATGCGCCCCGCAGCGGCCATGAGCCTGACGCTCTGGCCTTGTTGGCGGCCTTTCAGTCACATCGCAACAGAACTTTTTGGAGTTTTCATGACCGTCAAAGTGGGTATCAATGGCTTCGGCCGCATTGGCCGCAATGTGCTGCGTGCCGCCGTGCAGAACTTTGGCAACGACATCGAGATCGTTGCTGTCAACGACCTGCTGGAGCCGGACTACCTCGCCTACATGCTGCAGTACGATTCGGTGCATGGCCACTTCAAGGGCAAGATCGCGGTCGAGGGCGGCACACTCGTCATCAACGGCAAGAAGATCCGCCTGACCCAGGAGCGTGACCCCGCCAACCTGAAGTGGGGCGAGGTCGGTGCCGACATCGTCATCGAGTCCACGGGCCTCTTCCTCGACAAGGTCTCCGCGCAGAAGCACATCGACGCCGGCGCCCGGAAAGTCATCATCTCTGCGCCTTCGAAGGACGACACCCCGATGTTCGTCTTCGGGGTCAACTGCAAGACCTACGCCGGCCAGGCGATCATCTCGAATGCTTCCTGCACCACCAACTGCTTGGCACCGCTCGCCAAGGTCATCCACGACAAATGGGGCATCAAGCGTGGCCTGATGACCACCGTGCATGCCGCCACCGCCACCCAGAAGACGGTCGATGGCCCTTCTGCCAAAGACTGGCGCGGTGGCCGCGGCATTCTCGAAAACATCATCCCGTCCTCGACCGGTGCCGCCAAGGCCGTTGGCGTGGTGATCCCGGCGCTCAACAAGAAGCTGACCGGCATGTCGTTCCGCGTACCAACCTCTGACGTGTCGGTGGTCGATCTCACCGCCGAGCTGGAGCGCGAAGCCAGCTTTGCGGAGATCAAGGCGGAGATCAAGGCGCAGAGCGAGGGCGCGCTGAAGGGCATCCTCGGCTACACCGAAGACAAGGTGGTGGCCACCGATTTCCGTGGCGATGCCCGCACCTCGATTTTCGACGCAGAGGCCAGCATCGCGCTCGACGGCACCTTCGTGAAGTTGATCAGCTGGTACGACAACGAATGGGGCTATTCCAACAAGTGCCTGGAAATGGTACGGGTGGTCGCCGCAAAGTGACACCGCGTCGCGGTGTCATCCCCGCGTAGGCGGGATCCACGCTCCCCGCCTACGCGGGGAGTGCTGTTTCTGGAAGCCAAGACTGGATTCCCGCTTTCGCGGGAATGACGAAACGAAAGGGAACACACCATGACCATCCTCCGCATGACCGATCTTGATCTGGCCGGCAAGCGCCTGTTGATCCGCCAAGACCTCAATGTGCCGATTTCCTGTGGCAGGATCAGCTCCGATGCCCGCCTGCGCGCCTCGCTGCCTACCCTGAAACTGGCTTTGGAGCGCGGCGCTTCTGTGATCGTCATCAGCCATCTGGGCCGTCCCAAGGCCGGCAAGTTCGAGCCCCAGCATTCACTGACGCCGGTTGCAGGATGGTTGTCCGAGCATCTCGGCTGCACCGTGCCGATCATCAGCAACTGGATCGACGGCGTGACACTCGAACCGGGCCAAATCGTGCTCGGTGAGAACACACGTTTCCTGAAAGGTGAGAAAGAGGACGACGAAACCCTCTCGAAGAAGATGGCCGCCCTCTGCGATATCTATGTGATGGATGCTTTCGGCACCGCACATCGTGCCGAGTGCTCGACCCACGGGGTCGGCATGTTCGCCCCCGTCGCCTGCGCCGGCCCGTTGCTGGCCGCTGAGCTTGATGCCCTCGGCAAGGCCCTGAAGGCCCCTAAGCGCCCGCTGGCCGTGATCGTCGGCGGCAGCAAGGTATCGACCAAGCTCGATCTCTTGAAGAGCCTTGCCGATGTCGCCGACCAGCTCATCGTCGGCGGTGGCATTGCCAACACCTTTCTTGCCGCCACCGGCAAACCGGTCGGCAAATCGCTGTACGAGAAAGACATGCTCGGCACGGCGCGCGAAATCCTCGAAAAAATCCGTGCGCGCGGCGGCGATATTCCCTTGCCGGTCGATGTGGTCGTCGCCCCGGAGTTCTCGGCAGAGGCGCACGCCGAAACCCGCAAAGTCGAAGACGTGGAAGACGACGAGATGATTCTCGACATCGGGCCCAAGACGGCCGCGATGCTGGCCGAGAAACTGAAGACCTGCGGCACCATTGTCTGGAACGGGCCAGTGGGCGTGTTCGAGTTCGACAGTTTCGCCTCCGGCACCCGCGTGCTTGCACAGGCCATTGCGGAATCATCGGCTTTCTCGCTGGCCGGCGGTGGCGACACGCTGGCGGCGATGGACAAGTTCAAGGTCTATGACCGCTTGAGCTATGTTTCCACCGGTGGTGGTGCCTTTCTGGAGTTTCTCGAAGGCAAGAAACTGCCGGCCGTGGCGATGCTGGAGACGCGCGCCAAAGGCTGATCTGCAGCACACCGCAACGCAAACGGCGACCCTTCTGGTCGCCGTTTGCGTTGCGGCAGCGCCTACTGTTTTCCTTTCGCTGCCTTGGCAGCCTGCGCCTTGCTCAAGGCATCGAGCGAGGCGGCAAAGGCATTGAACTCGGTGGCGAATTTGTTGGAGGCATCGACATGCGCATTGGCAATCGCCTGGTACTTCGCCGTCGCTGCACGGCGCGCTTTCAGGTAGCTGTCGCCGCAGGCCGCGTACGCGGTGCTTTCGGCATTGAGCTTTTCCGAGGCTGCCTTAGTGAGTGATGCGCCGATGGCGGGCACGGCGGGCTTTACACAGGTTACTGGCGGTACGATGGTGTCGTCCGACTGTGCGAACGCAAGCAGAGGCAGGGCGACCAGGGTGATGCAGGCAAGACGGGCGGAACGGAACATGACGGGTTCACACGGTGGGTGGACAAACACGATACCACCGTCGCTTGGGTAGACTCACCACTCCATTTCAAGGAGTGTGCTCGTGCGTTTCACCGGTTCAGAAAACTATGTCGCCACCGACGATCTCATGCTCGCGGTCAACGCCGCCGTCACCTTGCAGCGCCCCTTGCTGGTCAAGGGTGAGCCTGGCACCGGCAAGACCCAGCTCGCGCGTGAGATCGCCACTGCACTTGGCGCACCGTTCATGGAATGGGGCATCAAGTCCACCACCAAGGCGCAGCACGGCCTCTACGAATACGATGCCGTCGCCCGCCTGCGCGATGCCCAGCTCGGCGAGGAAAAAAGCCGGGCGATCAGCAATTACATCGTCAAGGGCAAGCTTTGGGAATGCTTCGATTCCGAAGTGCGCCCCGTATTGCTGATCGACGAGATCGACAAGGCCGACATCGAGTTCCCCAATGACCTCTTGCGCGAACTTGACCAGATGGAGTTCTACGTCCACGAGACGCGCCAGACGGTGAAGGCCACACACCGGCCGATCATCCTCATCACCAGCAACAACGAGAAAGAGCTGCCGGATGCCTTCCTGCGCCGCTGCTTCTTCCACTACATCAAGTTTCCGGACAAGGAAACGATGCAGCGCATCGTCGATGTACATTTCCCGGGCTTGAAGAAAATGCTCATCAACGAGGCGATGCAGGTGTTTTTTGGCCTGCGCGAGATTCAGGGCCTGAAGAAGAAACCCTCGACATCCGAGTTGCTGGACTGGCTAAAACTTTTGGTTGCCGAGGACATCCCGGTCGATGCCCTGCGCGAGACCGCGAGCAAGAAAACCCTGCCGCCGCTCTACGGCGCGCTCCTGAAGAACGAGGCCGATGTACATCTGTTTGAACGGGTTGCCTTCATGGCGAGACGGAACGGCTGATTGGGTGAGACCGGGGCCTCACGAAATCGAAGATTTTGTGGGGATCAAGTCCAGTTGCCGATATCGCCGTCAATGCCGCGCCACAGGTACCAGCAGGCGATCGAGCGGTAGGGCGACCAGGGCTTGGTGATCTTCAGCGTCTTCTTGTCGTCAAGCTTCTTCGGTTTGCCATCTCGACCCTTTGGGGCGTAGAGCTTGTTGATGGCGTTGCGCAGCCCGACATCGCCGAGCGAGAACACGTCGAGCCGGTCGAAGGCGAAGATCAGCATCATCTCGGCCGTCCAGAGGCCGATGCCGGGCAGGGCGTCGAGTTCGATGCACAGCGCCGCGTCGTCGAGCCTGGCTAATGCCGTCGCGTCGAAGCGGCCATCGCTGCGCCGGCTTGCCAGTTCCAGGAGCCATTTTCCCTTGGCATTGGAGAGGCCGCAGGCGCGCAGGGATTGCTGTGTGGCGCTGCCAAAGTGCGTGTGCTCGAAGCAATCCATCGGTGCGCCGATAAGTGTGGCGACGCGCTTCTGGATGGTGTCTGCGGCCTTGGCTGAAAGCTGCTGGCCGATGATCGAAGCGCACAGCACATGAAAGGGATCGCGACGCTTGCGGCCCAGTGTGCTGGGGCCGAAGTGGCTGATGAGCTTCGCCATCACGGGGTCGGCTGCAGCGAGATGCGCTTCGGCAGCGCGCAGGGCTTTGGTCGGAATCATCGTGTCGGTGAGGATTTAGAATCCGCACATGCTATTCACATTCTTCGCTGCCGTGCGTGCCGCTGGGGTCAAGGCCTCGCTGTCGGAGTTCCTGACCCTGCTCGAAGCCCTGTCCAAGGGCTTTGCGATGTTCTCCATCGACGAGTTTTACATCCTCTCCCGCGCGACACTGGTGAAGGATGAGGCGCATTACGACCGCTTCGATCGCGCCTTCGCCGCCTACTTCAAAGGCGTGGAGGCGGTCACCGGCGAGCTGTTCACTTCGGTGCCGGAGGACTGGCTGAAAGCGCAGTTCGAGAAGATGCTCAGCGACGAAGAGCGCGCCAAGATCCAGAAACTCGGTGGCCTCGAAGAGCTGATGGCCACACTCAGGAAGCGCCTCGAAGAACAGAAGGAGCGCCACGAAGGCGGCAGCAAATGGGTGGGCACGGGCGGCACTTCACCATTCGGCAATTCCGGCTACAACCCGGAAGGCGTGCGCATCGGCGGCAAGGGTGGTGGGGGCAATGCGGCGAAGGTATGGGAGAAGCGTGAGTTCAAGAATCTCGATGACTCGATCGAACTCGGTACCCGCAACATCAAGGTCGCTCTGCGTCGCCTGCGCCGCTTCGCGCGCGAGGGCGCGCCGGACATCTTCGACCTCGATGGCACCATCGAAGGCACGGCGAAAAACGCCGGCTGGCTCGACATCCACATGCAGCCGGAGCGGCGCAACACCGTGAAGGTGCTCTTGTTCCTCGACATCGGCGGCTCGATGGATCCGCACGTGAAAGTCTGCGAGGAGCTGTTCTCGGCGGCCAAGGGCGAGTTCAAGCACTTCGAGCATTTCTACTTCCACAACTTCGTCTACGAGAGCGTCTGGAAGGACAACCTGCGCCGCCACAGCGAGCGCATCCCGCTCTACGACGTGATCCGCAAACACACGCCGGATACCAAGCTGGTGTTCGTCGGCGACGCCACTATGTCGCCCTACGAGATCGGCCAGTCCGGCGGCAGTGTCGAGCACTGGAACGAGGAGGCCGGTGCCACCTGGTTCGAGCGGCTCAATGCGCAGTTCAAGCATGCGGTGTGGATCAACCCGACGCCGGAGGAATACTGGCACCACACGCCGTCGATCAACATGGTCAACGAGCTGATGGGCGACAAGCGCATGTATGCGATGACGCTCAAGGGGTTGGAAGGCGCGATGAAGCGGCTTTCGACCAAATGAGTCGCTAGAGGGTGTTATGAAGTTGAGCATCGCAGCGATGCTCAACTTCATAACACCCTCTAGACTCGGGGCTCCATAACAAAATTGAGGAGACTGTCGTGACCGGATTTTCTGCCCTGCTGCTATTTGCCGCCCTGACCCTGTTGCTGATGCTGCTCTATACCCTGGGTCGTCTACCGCCGGTGCTGATGGGCAAAAAGCCCGCCAATTCATGGACGCGCGGCATGCCCAATGATGATGGCGCTTTCGCCCTGCGTGCCCAGCACGCCCATGCCAACGCGCTGGAAAGCCTGCCGGTGTTTGCCGTCATCGTGCTCGTGGCGGCGGCGATGGGCAAGGCGGCGGTGGTCGATCAGGTGGCGTGTTGGATCATTGCCGCGCGAGTTGGACAGAGCGCGATCCATCTCGCCGGCACCTCGCACTGGCTGGTGTTCATCCGGGCCAATCTGTTCCTGGTGCAGATTGGCCTGTTCGGGTATTGCCTGTTCAAGCTGCTCGCGTGAAATGGCTGGGCAGGCTGCCACGCTGGCTTTCGCCAGTGGGTTTCTCGCTGCTGCTGCTGGGCCTGCTGTCGCTGATGCTTTGCAACCGCTGGATCGTGACCAGCACCGAGGCGGATCTCTACACCAACTGGGCGGCCTTGCCTGAAAACGAAGTGGGACTGGTGCTTGGCACCAGTCCCTACACCGCTGAGGGCATGCCCAACCCGCATTTTGCGGGCCGCATTGTCGCTGCGGTGGAGCTATACCAGCTGGGGCGCGTCAAGCACCTGATCGTCTCGGGTGCCAACCCCGATGCCAGCTACAACGAGCCGCGCCGGATGTGGCAGGCGCTGACCGCCGCAGGCGTGCCGGCACAGGCCATCACCATGGATTTTGCGGGCTTTCGCACGTTCGACTCCGTGGCCCGCGCCAAGCTGGTGTTCGGCCTGGATAGGTTGACTGTCATCACCCAGGACTACCACGCCTACCGCGCCCTGTTCATCGGCAGGCACCTGGGCCTTCGGCCGGTGGCTTATGCGCCGGCTGGCGAAGCGTCCGGCCCCGCGTTCAGACCCTATCTACGCGAGGTGCTTGCGCGCATCTGGGCGATCCTGGATTTATACCTGTTCGACACCGAGCCCAAGTTTGTCGGGCAGGCAGAGGTTCTGCCCGTCAACTGACAGGCCCTGGGTCTTGCCTTCCCGGAAATGGCGGGGTTATTTCAGAAGATCGATGTCCCTACCAGTCTTGCTCGAGAATTCGCTTGCCACCATAAAAAAAGCCGGGCGCTAAGCCCGGCTGATAAATCGTCCACGCCAAAGGGGAGGGAAGAAACGTGAACGCTTGGAGACAGGTGCATGGTGCGCCCCGCCCATCAAGCAAAACCATCCTCACCGATCAGCGGCGTGATCATGGCGATGAGCGTGATGGCTGCTGGTCGGGTACCTAAGCAAACAGATCCGGCTGCGTCGGCGGCGCTGCTGCACGCGCGGGCAGCCAGCGGTGCAGCCCTGCGCCCTGCCGTTTCAGCCAGTCGCGGTGCTGCAGATAATCCGGCATCTGCTGCGCGACCAGCGCCCAGAAGCGGGGCGAGTGGTCGGGGTGCGGCAGGTGGCAGAGCTCGTGGACGACGACGTAGCGGAATACCTCCGGCGGTGCCAGCAGCAAGCGCCACGACAGCGACACCATGCCATCGCGCGCGCAGCTGCCCCACTGTGCGCGCGGGTCGCCGATGCGCAGCGCGCGCCACTGCAAACCCAGCCGGTGCGCCTCGTGATTCAACAAATCTTCGGCTTCGATGCGCGCTTCGCGCATCAGCGCGAGCTTGAGCGCGCGAGTCAGCAGCTCCGCGCGCGTGCCGCTGGTGGCGAACACCTCGATTGCCGTCTCACCAAGACGAACCTGGGGCCGCGCCAGGCTCGCAGGCATCCAGCGCAACGGCATCTCGATGCCGCGCAGCGGCAGCACGTCGCTGCCATCCCAGGTGGGTGCGCGGCTCAGGGCGCGCGGCGCTTGCGTGCGCAGCTTCAGCAGCTGTGCCTGCACCCACTCCACCCGGCTTGCCAGAAACGCCCGCGCCTCGGCCTTGGTGGCACGGCGGGGGATGGTCAGCAGCACCTCGCCGCCAGCATTGACGCTGATGCGGATGTGGCGCGCCGAAGGATGGCTGCGCTCGACGACGGGGAAGGGATACTGCATCGCCGCTAGCCGCTGCGATAACCCAGTCGCGCCAGCAGGCCATCGAGCTCGTCGAGCGAGTGGAAGGCAAGCTTCAGCTCGCCCTTGCCCGTCTTGCTCGCCGTCACCTGCACCGGGGTGGCGAGCAGATCGGCCAGTTCCTGCTCCAAGCGCCGCCAGTCGCTCGGCTTGCTTGGTTTGAAACCCGGTTTGCCCTTGCGCTCGTTGCCCAGCTGTTTTTCCAGTGAGCGCACCGTGAGGCGTTTCTTGACGACGGCACTCGCCCAGTGCGCCTGCTCGTGCAGCGGCAGGCCGGACAGCACCTTGGCGTGGCCGAGACTCAGATGGCCCTCATCGACCAGCGTCTGCACAGCGGCGTCGAGGTGCAGCAGCCGCAAGATATGGGT
>JAKFXK010000079.1 GCA_021731445.1 Nevskiaceae bacterium
GGCTTGAGTGCTCCTTTTTCACCGGCGTGCTCGCCGTCGTCGTCGCCAGCCCCTGCACCGCCCCATTCATGGGCAGTGCGCTCGGCTATGCAGTGACGCAGCCTGTGGTAATTGCGCTCGCCATCTTCGCCGCATTGGGCTTGGGATTGGCGCTGCCCTTTCTCGTGCTCGGCTTCGTCCCCACCCTCGCACGCTGGTTGCCCCGCCCCGGCGCGTGGATGCTCACCTTCAAACAGCTGATGGCCTTCCCGCTCTATCTCACCGCGGCCTGGCTGCTATGGGTGCTGACCCGTCAGGCCGGGGCCGATGCGCTGGGGCTGGTGCTGTGCGGTTGCGTGGCGATTGCCTTTGCGCTGTGGCTGTTTGGCCGCTCGTCGCGCGGCGTGATCTCGGGCGTGTTCGCGGTGCTAGCCGTGCTGGCTGCCGCCGCAGTGCTGCTCTCGCCCTCACTCAAGGCCACGGCTGCGAAAGACGGCCCTGTGCAGCCCAGCAGCGGGCACGAGGCCTGGAGTGCGGAGCGCGTCGCTGCCCTGCGCCAGGAGGGAAAAACCATCTTCGTGGACTTCACCGCCGACTGGTGCATCACCTGCAAGGTCAACGAGCGCGGCGCCCTGGCGAGCACTGCGGTGAAGAGCGCCTTCACCGAACAGGGGGTGGTTACGCTGGTCGCCGACTGGACGCGGAGTGACCCCGCCATCACCGAAGCCCTCGCTGCCTTTGGCCGCAACGGCGTGCCGCTCTATCTCGTCTATCCCAAGGGCGGGGAACCTCGGGTGCTGCCGCAAGTCCTAACGCCGAGCATTGTCATCGACGCCCTCAAACCCTGATCCCCAAGGAATTTCCATGCACCTGTTCAAGCACATCGTCCTCATCGCTGCTACCAGCCTGTTCGCCGTCTCCGCCCATGCCGCCGTCAAAGTCGGCGAGGCCGCACCCAATTTCACGTTGACCGCCGAGGACGGCAAGAGCCATTCCCTCGCCGATTACAAGGGCAAGACCGTGGTGCTGGAGTGGACCAATGCCGAATGCCCCTTCGTGAAGAAACACTACAGCGGTGGCAACATGCAGGGCCTGCAAAAGACCTACACCGGCAAGGATGTGGTCTGGCTCTCGATCAACTCCTCCGCTGCCGGCAAGCAGGGTGCGCTCGACACGGCCAGTGCTGCGGCACTCCTCAAGGAAAAGAGCGCTAGCCCCACGCATCTGCTGCTGGACGGCAAGGGTGAAGTGGGTCGTCTCTACGAAGCCAAGACCACACCGCACATGTACATCGTCGACAAGAGCGGCAAGCTCTCCTACGCCGGCGGCATAGACAGCGTGCCGAGTGCGGACCCCGCCGACATCGCCACCGCCACGCCGTTTGTGAAAAACGCGCTGGATGAGTTGCTGGCTGGCAAGGCCGTGACCACGGCAGTGACCAAGCCCTATGGTTGCTCGATCAAGTACTGAGCTTCGGGCAGTCGTCAAAAAGCCTCGCTTCGGCGAGGCTTTTTTGTGCACGCGGTTGCCGTACTTATTTCGCTACGGCATCCGGCTTCAAAGGCACCACCGGAACAAATCCCTTCGCAATCTCCTCGATGGCGGCAATGCTCATCTTCTGCAATGCGGCTTCGATGGGCGTGTTCTTGAACAGCTTGATCGGTTCCGGCAATTGCGTCACACCGACGCCGCGAATGGCGGCGACCACCGCGAGGTCGAGCCCGGTCTTGGTGTTGTTGCCCTCCACTGCCGTGGTGTGCAGCACGCGGCCGGTCCTGGCGTCGAGCACGCGCAAATCCATCGCCACATAGCCCACCTTGTAGCCGAGATTGAGCACGCCGAGTGCGGCGGCATCGCCGCTGGCCACGGGTAGCGGAATCGGCAGCGCACCGCCCTTGCTGCCGGTATCGAACGCGGTGATCGCCGCTGCGACCAGATACTGCGCACCTTCGAGTGCACCACCCGGCTCGGTGGTCTTCTGGTCGAAGCGCGGACTCTCTGAAAATGCCTGTTCGGCGATGATCTCGCTGAGACCACTGCGATCCAGCACGATGAAGCCCTTGGTGTTGAACAGCTCCGTCACCAGCATGTCGCGCACGCCCGCAGTGAACTGCGCCTTGCTCACCTCCTGCTCTTTCGGGCGCTTGAGATTGATGAGCACCAGACTCAGATCGAGCGAGCGGTTGCCATAAGGCGCGGTCCTGTCCAGCACCGGCAGCACGGCGATTCGCGGGCGGGCGTTTTCCGGCAGGGCCTGGATGGCGGCGATGCTGTCGCCGCCACCGCGCGTCACCTCAGAGCCAGTGGCGCAGGCAGCCAGCAACAGTGCCAAGGTCGGCAGCAAGAGACGCATGGCGGGCGCCCTCTGGCGGCTCAGGCCAGCATTAGACCTTGGTCGAAGCGATGTGATTGACGGCCTTCTCGATGGCCTGGCGGATCGCCTTTTCCATCGGCGTGTTGCTGTAGGCACCCAAGCCGATCGGCAGCGTACTGCGCGTGAACAGCAGGCCCACGCCGTTGTTGGCACTGGTGGCTTCGACGGTGGTCGCATTCACCACGCGGCCGGTCTTGACATCGACGATGCGCAGGTTGATGGCAATGCAGGCCTCGCTGGTGGAGGCGATCAGGATCGATCCGCCCGCGCACTTCGGTTCGAACTGCGTCACCGAGCCACGGATGAGCAACTGCGCGCCTTCCAGCTCGCCCTTCGGTGCGACGGTTTCTTTCTTGAAGCGGCCTGTATCGGCAAGGTCCTGCTCCGAAGTGATCGCACCCAGGCGATCACGTTCGACGACGATGAACTTGTTGGTGTTGAACAGCGAATCCGTGAGCATGTCCGCCATGCCCTGCCCGACACCGGCGCCCTTGTCGGCCGCGCGATATTCAAACGGCTCGATGGCGATGCGCTGCTTCGGCCCGTTGTAGGGTTCGGCCTGTGCCTGCGCGATGGTGGGGCCGCTGCCGCTCGACGAGACGATGGTGGCATCGGTCTGGCAAGCCGAAAGCGCAAAACCGGCGAGGGCGAGGAGAAGGGTACGCATGGGGTGGCTCCGGAATCAGGGTTGACGCGAAAGGGTGCGGCTAGACTGACTACAGTCTGAACCAGCCGTAAGCTTTGTCCCCCGCCCTGAATCGAAAATGAATACTGCATCCGCCGACTTCTCCCGCATCCGTCTCGCCATCCACGGCGGGGCCGGTGATCTCGCTCCCGGCGCTGGCCCGCAGCCTGAGCATCGCGCGGCGCTGCAACGCATTGCCGCGACGACCAAGGTGCTGCTGATGGAGGGCGCGAGCGCGCTCGACGCCGTCGAACACGCCGTGTTGCTGCTGGAGGAATGCCCGCTGTTCAATGCCGGGATCGGCGGTGTGCTCAACCGCGACGGCCTGCCGGAACTCGATGCCGCCATCCAGCGCGGCAGCGACCGCGCCTGCGGTGCGGTTGCTGGCGTGATGCGCAGCCAAAGCCCGGTGCGGCTGGCACGCGCGGTGATGGAGCGTTCGCCGCACGTCTTCTTCTCGGGCCCCGGCGCCGAACAGCTGGGCCGCGAATTGGGCCTGCCGGAAGTCGAGCCCGCCTATTTCGTCACCCACGAGCGGCTGGTGCAGCTCGAAGCCGCGCGCCGCAAGGGGGTGATCACGCTCGACCACGACACCGACGATTCGCGCGTGCAGCAGGTCGCCCCCGATGCTGCCTTCGGCACCGTGGGTGCTGTGGCACGCGATGTGTTTGGCGGCCTGGCTGCCGCGACCAGCACGGGCGGCTTGACCAACAAGCATCCGGGCCGCATCGGTGACACCCCCATCGTTGGCGCCGGCACCTTCGCCGACGACCGCAGCGTCGCCCTGAGTTGCACCGGCACCGGCGAGAGTTTCATCAAGGCCTGCTTCGGCCACGAGGTTCATGCCCGCATGAGCTACTGCGGTTGGGATGTCGCCAAGGCCACGCAAAACGCACTCGACGAGGTGATGCACTACGGCGGGCGCGGTGGCTGCATCGCCATCGACCACGCCGGGCGCATCGCGCTGCCGTTCAACTCCTACGTGATGTACCGCGCCTGGGTCGACGGAGATGGCCTGGTGCAGGTGGCCATCGAGTAATACCTAGCCCGCCACTGCCCGCTCCAGCTCCGAGAGCGCGCCCTCGGTGTAGTCCAGGAGCCGCTGCATGCCGGGCACCGAGCGGCGGCAGGCGGTGTAGCCAAAAGCAATGGTGTCGCAATAGCTGGTCAGGGTGATGTTGATGGCCTGGCCGTCGATGGGGATCGACAGCGGATACATCTCGTCCAGCTTCGCACCGTTGAAGTAGAGCGGCTTCTGCGGCCCCGGCACGTTGGAGATGACGACGTTGAAGGCCGGCCGGATGCGATCCAGCCCCAGCTGCGAGGTGATCGCCATCGGGCTGAGCGCCGCAGCGGCGTAGGCGATCTGTTCGACCCGGCCCATTTGCGCCATGCGCTCCTTGGCCTTCTTGGTGGACGAGATGATGGTCTTCAAGCGCAGTGTCGGGTCGGCGATGTGGGTGGCCAGGTTGGCGA
This sequence comes from Nevskiaceae bacterium, assembly GCA_021731445.1. GTDB lineage: Bacteria > Pseudomonadota > Gammaproteobacteria > Nevskiales > Nevskiaceae > Stagnimonas. The sequence continues at coordinate 4,515 of JAKFXK010000079.1, forward strand.
GGATGACCGACACCTGGTTGCCGCCCTCCGGCCCGTCGGCGGCACGCACAGACACCGGCACCATGCTGATGAGCGGCTTGTCCGGCAGCGCCTGGTGGGCGATGAGGTATTCGCGCAGCGCACCGGCGCACATGGCCAGCGCGATGTCGTTGAGCGTGGCCCCGCTGGCCTTGCCGACCTTCTTGATGCGCGCCAGCGAATAGCTTTGCGCAGCGAAGCGGCGCGAGCTGGAGATGCGCACGTTGAGCATGGTCGGCGGTGCCTGGTAGGGCGTGACATCGGCAGGGTCCTTGCTGCCGCGCCGCAGCAGGTCGTAGAAGCCGCGCATGGCCCCGGGCAGCATCCGGTAGTTGCTGGAGACACCGCTCAGCAGGGCGGCCATCGGGCTGGCGGGCGTGCTGGCATCGGCGCTGCGGCGTGCGCCGCGCGGGCGCGCCCAAGGCGGCGGCATGTGGCGCTGCTCCGGGTCTTCGCTCAGCGCCTTGCGGGCTTCGAGTGTCGCCGCAACACCATCGAACATGGCGTGATGCACCTTCGAATACATCGCAAAACGACCATCCTGCAGACCCTCGATGACGCTGGTTTCCCACAGCGGGCGGCTGCGATCCATCAAGCCGCCGTGCAGGCGCGAGACCATCGCCAGCAGCTCGCGGATGCGGCCCGGCTGCGGCAGCGAGAGATGGCGCAGGTGATGGTCAAGGTCGAACTGCGTGTCCTCCTGCCAGAACCAGGTGCCACGGAACGCGAGTTGCTGGTTGTAGGGCGGCAGTGGCACGGGATGGCTGCGCATTTCCTCCACCAGCTCGCCGATGGCACCGGGCTTTGCCCCCTTGGGCAGACTGAACAATTGCAGGCCCGCGACATGCATGGGCTGGCGGCGCAGCTCGGCGATGAGGAACATCGCATCGGACGGCGATAAGGCTTTCATCGGGTCTCCTCATTGGGATTTATGTGCTGCTGTTTTGCCCATGCTACGCCAGCTTGTCCCAGCATTAGACCGGCCGTAGCTGGAACACTTCGTCGATGTCTTTGAAGCCCTTGATCTCGACAATGCGCCGGGGCTTCAAGTCATCTCGGCCGCAAAGCTCCGCCGTACGCGGGGCAACCAGAATCTCCTGGTCGCGCGCCTCTTCGCAGAGCCGGGAGGCGAGGTTCACGGCCGGGCCGACGGCGGTGTATTCCAGCCGTGAATCAGAGCCGATGACACCCACAGTGACAAACCCGCTCGCCACACCGACGCCGATGCCAAGCTTGCCGCGCGACGTGCTCCATCGCCTGGTCAAAGTCCTGCCCTCGTCGCGGATGCGCTCGGCGATCTCCAGGCTGATGCGCGCATGGTCGGGCACGGCAAGCGGTGCGCCGACCAGAATCAGAATCCCGTCACCCGCGTAGTCCTTGATGGTCGCGCCGTACTCACCGACCAGCTTGCCCACCACGTTGTAGTAGTCGCGCAGCACCTCGATGGTGCGCGAGCTGGGGTGGGCCATCGAAAACGCCGTGAAGCCGCGCAGGTCGCAGCTCACCACGCTGAGTTCGACATGCGCCTGCTGCATCGCTGCCTTCAGGCCCCGCGAGTTGACGATCTCTGCTACCTGTGGCGACAGGAAACGGCTCAGGAACTGTCCGCGCTCGCCCTGCAAGACGTGGTACTGCACAGCACCGACCAGCACCACCATCAGGCCGATCATCACCGACACTGCGCCGAGTGCGACCGGCAGCACGAAGCTGGCGATGAGAAATGGCGCGGCCGCGATGAAGCCAAGCACCCGGATGCGCTCGCTGGCATCCGGACGGCGACGCAGCAGCAGCGAGGTGGAGGTCAGTCCCATCAAGGACGAGAACAGCACCGGCCCTGCGAACATCCAGAAGCCGGGGCCGGTCAGGCCATCCCAGCCCTTGGAGCCGGCGGCAAGGAAATCGCGCACGCGGATTTCCGGCCAGATCACCGACTCGATCACGTAGAGCAGGCCCGCAGTCTGGCCCACACGCAGCATCAAATCACCACCACGAGTATCGAAATTACGGGCCGGCAGGGTCTTGCGCACACGCAGCAGCCATTCGAGGTAGGCGACGATCGAGATGCCGTCCGTGACCGACAGCCAGCCAGCATAGCTGGGCATCACAGTGCCGCCGCGCGTCAGGCCGATGTTGAGAAAGATGCCAAAGCCGAGCGAGAGCAGTGTCACCGCCAGCGCGCGCGAGGTGGTGGAGTGCTTGTCGGCAGCCAGAAAAGCACCGGCCATGCCTGTCGCCACCACCATCACCAGGGTGTGTGGCAGCGAGAACAGCAGCAGCTCGATCATGGGCGCCCCAACGCTGCGGACGTGTCATCCACCGAGGCCTCGCCAGTGGCATCGGCTGCAAACAGCTGCTCCAGCTCCTCGGAATACTGCGCCACGCTGGCGCGCAGGGCAGCCTCGTCCGGCAGACTGGCCTGCTGGCGCAGCAGGAAGTCCTCGTCCCTGGCGCGGAATAGATCGACGGCACCGGCCGCCGCGCGCGGCGTGAAGTCGAGTGCGACCAGCACGCGGCGGGTCATCTCCAGACTGGAAAAATAGCTGCGGCGGATCAGGTCTTCAGGTTTCAATCCCAGCGCCATGAGGTTGATGGCGTGCTGGCGGGTGCGCGCCACGGCCATCACCCGCACGCCGGGCGCGTGCTTGCGCACGGCCTCGGTGACGCGCAAGTTCTCGGCCTCCTCTGCAATGGCAACGATGAACAGCCTGGCGTGCGCGGCGTGGGCCGCGCGCAGCACTTCGACGCGGGTGGCGTCGGAATAGAACACCGCATTGCCGAAAGTGCGCACGAAATCGACATGCGCGGCGTTCTTGTCGAGCACGGTGAAGGGGATTTTCTTCAGGCGCAGGATGCGGCCGATGATCTGCCCGAAGGGGCCGAAGCCCGCGATGATCACCGGCGTCTCGACCGTATGGATTTCGTCGAACAGGGGCTGAGCCGCCGACTCATGCCGTTCGAGCCAATGACTCAGCAGCGCATACAGGGGTGCTGTCGCAATCATCGACAGCGTGACGGCGACAACCAGTAGCTCGCGCGTTGCGCTGTCCACCAGTCCTGCCGCGCCGATGACGCCGAACAATACGAAGGCGAACTCGCCACCCTGCGACAGCGCCACACCCAGCCGCAGCGCACTGCTGTGCTGCTGTCCGCTGGCACGGGCGATGCCGTAGAGAACGCTCGTTTTCAGCAATAGGATGGTGAGGGCGATGCCGAGGACCAGCAGCGGCTGCTGCAGGAGGAGGCCAAGCTTTGCGCCCATGCCGACCGCGATGAAAAAAAGGCCGAGCAGCAGGCCCTTGAACGGTTCGAGATCGGCCTGCAACTCGTGGCGATACTCGGAATCCGCCAGCAGCACCCCGGCCAGAAAGGCGCCGAGCGAGGCAGTGAGGCCCACCGACTGCATCAACAGCGAAACACCAATCACCAGCAGCAGAGCGGCGGCGGTGAACACTTCCGTCACTCCGGTCGTGGCCAGCAAGCGCAGCACGGGACGCAGCAGGTAGCGGCCGATGACAATCACGGCAGCAATCGCGGCCAGGGCAGCCAGCGCCATGCGCCAGTCCGCGGGCGTGCCACCAGCCTGGGGGCCGAGCAAGGGCACCAGTGCCAGAAAGGGGATGACAGCCAGGTCCTGGAACAGCAGCACCGCAAAGGCAGCGCGGCCGTGTTGTGTGGTCAGCTCATGACGCTCACTCAACAGTTGCAGCACCAGCGCGGTGGAAGACATCGAGAGCGCGAAGGCGATCACCAGTGCGGTGTTCCAGGGCAGGCCCGCAAGCTGGGCGGCCAGCGTGAACAGGGTGGCAGTGAGCAGCACTTGCGCAGCGCCGAAACCGAACACTTCGCGGCGCAGGCGCCAGAGCCGTGCCGGCTGCAATTCGAGGCCGATGACGAACAGCAGCAGGATCACGCCGAACTCGCTGACATGCAGCACCGCCTCGGCATCGGTGGCCCAGCCAAAGCCCGACGGCCCGATCACCAGCCCAGCGGCGAGATAGCCCAGCACCGCGCCCATGCGTGCGCGCTTGAACAACGGCACGAACAGCACGGCAGCAGCGAGAAAGAGGGCGGCTTCTTGCAGCATGGATCTGGTTTCCCGCTCCCCTGTTTTTGGTTGC
>JAKFXK010000041.1 GCA_021731445.1 Nevskiaceae bacterium
GATCGCAGATCACCGCATCAACCGCATCGATGAGCTGCTGCCCTGGAATCTGCGCGAGCAGCTGGCGCCGCAGTAATTCACAGCACCAGCTTCACCCGCAGCAAGTGGTAACGACCGGACGGTTACGCAAATGCCGGTTGAACCACTTCAGATGCTGGTCCCATCGACGGCCGTCCAGCACAACGCCTATCGGACTGCTCAAGTCTCCGCGACTAATCATTGGGGCACGACCACCCTGCAGATGTTGCTGGCTCTCTACAAGTAGCTGACGCCACAGCCGAGCGTCTTCATTCGATGGCTTCTCGAATTCCTGCTCTTCAAGTCGGCACCAGGATTCAAGCTGCGCCAAGGCGAGCTCAATGGCTGCCTTCAGCTTAGGGCCATCCGCCGGGGCTCGCGGCAGTTTGTGAATTTGCAGTGCCATCAAATGTTTCAGCAGTGCTGAATCCTCCGATCGGTTGCGCTGATGGGTATCTATCGCGGTCCAGGGGTTCGAGTCAATGCAATGCCTGACAGCCACCACCCGAGGTACGAACTGAGAGTTCTCGTCAACGAGAACTTCAGCGAGGCCACGCCCAGCAAAGAGGAGCTTGAAGTGCTCCGTCTTGTGTTGGGGAGACTTTGGGGTCGGGTTTCAGAGCGGCGCCTTGCCAAGGCCTTGGGCGAGACCACTTCCAACACGGCAGAAGATCAAGGAGTTAAAGAATGAGAATCGCACTTTATGTGAGGGTAAGTACTGGAAAACAGGTCGTCGAAGGGGTTTCCATCGACGGTCAAGTAAACCGACTTAATGCTTGGGCGAGCCAGGAGCAACACGAAGTCATTGAGATATACAAGGAGGAAGGCATGTCGGCGACGGATGACCGTCGACCCGAGTTCCAGCGGATGATTGAGGATGCCCTGTCCGCCGAGCACCCCTACGAAGCTATCGCCGTCTTTTCCCTGTCCCGCTTTTTTCGCGATGCAATCCAACTTGGGACCTACGTTCGGCAACTGAACAAGGCAAAAGTGAAGCTGATTTCAATCACTCAGCAGACATCGGAGGACGAGGCCGGCGAAATGATGCGGCAGTTGCTTTCAAGTTTCGATGAATATCAATCCAAGGAAAACGGCAAGAATGTTCGCCGCAGCATGGTCGAGAATGCCCGCCAAGGCTTCTTCAACGGCTCAAGGCCGCCATTTGGGTATGCAGCCATCAGAACGGATGTTAAGGGACGCGGAGGCCTCAAAAGGAAGCTAGAGCCCCATCCAGAGGAAGCGGAAGCAGTCCGCACGCTTTTTAAGCTCGCGATTAGCGGTGAAAGCGGGGAGCCTTGGGGTATCAAGAAGATTGCGACGGAGATGAATCGCCGTGGCTCAACTGTTCGAGGCAAACAGTGGAGCAGGCAGATGGTCTGGCAAGTGTTGTCGTCACAAGCCTGCTACGGCGAGCACATTTTTAATCGCGTGAACTCCCGAACTCTGGAAGAGCGAGATTCTAAGGAGTGGGTCATCACCAAAATTCCGCCGATCATCTCCAAGGAGACTTATGACCAAGCAGCGGCCACACGCGCTGAGAGGGCACCGGGCGACAATCCAAGGTTTCGTGCGATCGCTTCACCGACCCTGCTGACCGGCATTGCCAAATGCGCGCACTGCGGAGGTGGTCTTGTTCTGACGTCGGGCAAAGGTGGCAACTACGATTATTACACCTGCTCGACACAGCTCTATAAAGGCAAAAACTTATGCGATGCCCCTCATATTCCCTTGGAGGAACTGAATGCTGAAGTCCTCAAAGTCGTCGCCGAAAAGGTCCTGTCACCTGACCGTATCAAGATCATGCTGGATCAGCTCAGCAGTCAAATTGCCGAATTGCAGGTGCCTATGCGTGAGCGCGAAAAGCTGATTCAGCGGCAAATCGCGCAGGGTACTGAGCAGATCAATACCTGGTACGAGCTGGTTGAGGGCGGAAAACTTGAGCTGCATGAAAGTCTCAGGGAGCGCTTATCTGCTGCCCAGCGTCGGCTTGACCACATGACTACGGAACTTGCCGACATCAATAAACAGAAACAGATGCCCCTTAAAAAATTTGGGCAGCTACAGATCGAAGGCTTTGCCGACGCTATCCGGGCTGAGGTTTTGACTCCAGACAGCAAGTTCGCCAAGAGCTATTTGCGGACAATCGTTTCCGAGATCCGCATCAGCGCTGCTGGCGCCACGATGACCGGCCTAAACGCCAATATGGCCGGTGCCATCTCCGGATGGCATCGGGGAAACCCGAATCTGGTAGTTCCCAGACACGTATCGAATTGGTGCGCCAGGCAAGATTCGAACCTGCGACCTCGCCCTTAGGAGGGGCGCGCTCTATCCAGCTGAGCTACTGGCGCATGGGTGGAGTTTAACGCGCCGCCCAGCGTCGCATCACGATCATTTGCGCGAGGCCGAGCGCCATCAGGATCAGACCGGTGCCGGTGTAGCCCTGCACTTCGGTTTTCTCTGCCGCGATGGTCTGCAGCAATTCCTCATGCACTTCACCGCGCAGTGCCTCGATGCGGACGGGGTCACTGCGAAAGGCCGCATCACGGCGCAAGAGATCAGCGGCGAGATTGAGTTCCACCGAGGCTTCGATGTCGGTCTCGTTGTAGTCGGGCAGCCGCCACCAGGTGTGGCCGTAATACATCGCCATGCCAAGGCCGCCTGCAAACATCAGGGCGGGCAGGGTGGCGAGGCGGGGTTTTTGTGTGAGAGGTGAGTGCATGGCTCAAGGCAGGGTAGTGGCCCTGCGATAGACTGCCAAGCATCGGCCTTCAAGGCTCATCCATCGAGAGACTTCGACCATGCTCATCGGCACCCCCAAAGAAATCAAGAACCACGAATACCGCGTTGGCCTCACGCCCGGTGGCGCGCGCGAGCTGAAGGCGCATGGACATACGGTACTGATCCAGAAAGGCGCGGGTTTGGGGATAGGCATGACAGACGCAGCCTATCTGGCAGCGGGTGCTGAGATCGTCGAGACGGCCGCCGAGGTGTTCTCACGCGCCGAGATGATCATCAAGGTGAAAGAGCCGCAGCCCATCGAGTGCAAGATGCTGCGCCCCGGTCAGGTGCTCTATACCTATCTGCATCTCGCACCAGATCCTGAGCAGACCAAGGGCCTGATCGACTCGGGCTGTGTCGCCATCGCCTATGAAACCGTGACTGATCGCAATGGTGGCCTGCCCTTGCTCGCGCCGATGAGCGAGGTGGCCGGGCGCATGTCGATCCAGGCTGGCGCACACGCGATGGAAAAAGCGCAAGGCGGCAACGGTGTGCTGATGGGTGGTGTACCGGGTGTGGCACCTGCGGAAGTAGTGGTGATCGGCGGTGGCGTGGTCGGCTACAACGCCGCGCGCGTCGCCGTGGGCATGGGGGCTTCGGTCACTATCCTTGACCGCTCGCTGCCGCGCCTCAACTGGCTGGATACCGTGTTCGAGAGCAAGCTGAAGACGCTCTATTCCACCGCCGATGCGTTGGAAAGCTGTCTCGCCAAGGCCGATCTCGTCATCGGTGCTGTGCTGGTACCGGGGGCCGCTGCACCCAAGCTGGTCACCCGCGCCATGCTCAAGCTCATGAAGCCCGGCACGGTGATGTGCGATGTCGCCATCGACCAGGGCGGCTGCTTCGAGACCAGCCGTGCCACCACGCACCAGAACCCCACCTATGTGGAAGAAGGCATCGTCCACTACTGCGTCGCCAACATGCCGGGCGGTGTCGCGCGCACTTCAACCTTTGCGCTCACCAACGCCACACTGCCGTTCGCGCTTGCACTCGCCAACAAGGGTTACAAGAAGGCCCTGCTCGACGACGAGCACCTGTGCAACGGCCTCAACGTGCACAAAGGCAAGGTCACCTACAAGGCGGTGGCGGATGTGCTCGGCCACGTCTACCAGCCGGCGCACGAGGCGCTGACCGGCTAAAGCCTCACTGACAACCGGACTGCGGCGCGGCATCGGCCTCGCCGTAGTGCAGGCGTAGCAGCGCCGCGTCCTTTGGCTTGGGCTGCAACACCAATGCCAGGCCATAAGTCGTCTCGCAGAAGTCCGGCAGCGCCGGGCTGCCCAGTGCGGCGGCGATCTGCGCCACCGTGTTGCTGTGGCCCACCACCAGCACGGTGCCGGTCTGCTGGCGGATGGCCGCCACCACCGCTGGCACATGCGCGGCAGCCCTGTCCTTGCGGGCCGAGATCACCTGCGGCTTGAGGTGCAGACGCCTGGCCAGCGGTTGAGCCGTCTCCCTTGCGCGACGAAACTGCGTCGTGAGGATGGCCGTCACACCTGCGTGTTCAAGTGCCTGCGCCAGGGTTTCGGCACGTTGCTGCCCGGCGGGCGATAGCGCTGGGTTGTCAATTGGCTCGCCGCTCTTTTCAGCATGACGCACCAGGATCACGAGATCAGGCAGGGCCTGGGCGACAGGCCACGGCAGGCAGAGTGCCGCAAGCAGCAGGGTGACAAGAGGCTTCAAGGGGGTGGCTCCGCTGATGGGTCGGTGTCCGATGATAGGACGCCGCCTTGTGTGTGCTTCAGAGCGCCCGCGCTCGCCGCTCGGCAGCACGCCGCAGACTGACCCGCTCCAGCTTGGCGACAGCAGCGGAAAGACGCGCGGCAGCAGTGGGTGAAATCTCGCCGAACTGCAGGCCCAATCGCAGCCGGTCCAGACTGGCGATGCAACTGCGCACCTGGGTGCTGGCAGTGAACTCGACCTCATCGACACGGATGGTGCAGTCCATTGACTGGCCCGGCTTGATCTCGGCGTGACGCGAGACGGTGGCGCCGACCCCGTAGCGGGAGAGATCCACCAGGGTGGCCTTTACCAGCCCACGCCGGTCGCGCAGGGTGGCGGGCGGCACATGCAGCTCGCGTGGGATGCCCAGCCGGTACGCCGTGCGCCGTTGCAGATAGCGCAGCCGTTCCGGCCAGCGCAATACAAAGGCTTGGTCACCGCCCACGTCGGTGAACTGCTCGAACACCGCCATGAAGTCGAGCGAGGCGCCATCCAGGCGGGTGGCGAGCGAGAGCACCGCACCCGCTTCTGGTGCTTGCGGCAGTGGCGGGAAGGGCGGGTCGATGATGAGTCGCTGCGCAGCGGAGTCGGCTAGCAGCAGCAGGGCATTGCGAGGGCCATCACCGCCACCCATGGCCAGCACCACCCGCTTGGCAGCGGCTTGCGACAAGAGATTGCCGATGGTTTCGACGTCGTTGATCCAGCGCGGCGTGCGCGGCGCATTGGGTGGCTCCTGGACAACGTCCAGCGGGGACGCCTCGGCGGCGGTCATGGCATCAGATCCGGGCCAGGCTGCGTCCGCTCAGACTCGGAGAAAACCCGGTTGGCGCGCGCGGCGCATACAAAGGGGGTGCGCCACCGGCGGCGCGTTCGGCGACCCAGCGCAGACGGTTCTGGCGCTCGTTGAGCAGTGCACCGTTGGCGAGATTCTGTCGCCGCAGACGATCAGCAATGGCACCGAGACGCTGCCACTTCTCGACGGCGGCGGCGCCAGCCTGGACGATGGCAGTCTCCGGTGCGCCACCGGTGTACTCGCTGAGCGCGATGCTGCTGTGCTCCAGCGATTCTGCTGTGCTGCGCTTCTGTACCACGAGGTCGTTGAGTGCGGCGACGTCGCTGCCGAGCAGGGCGCTGTACTCGGCCATCAGCAGGCCTTCGAGTGCCTCAGCGATATGCAGCTGGCGGTCGAGCAGCGGGAGGAGTTGGGGAGCTGGGGCGTTCTGGGTTGCGGTCATGGCTCTCGTGGCGTGCGTCTCAGTTGCCCAGCTGCCATTCAAAATGGCTCATCCGGGTGGCAATGGCCTCGGGGTCGATGACATATCGCCCCTCATTCACTGCGGCTTTGATCGCGGCCACGCGCCCATGGTCGACGGCGGGGATGCTGGCGAGCGTCTTGTCGAGCGCGCTCAAGTCCACGGCGTCGTCCGACAGGCGGACAGTATCCGTCGCCTTGACTGCGGCGACGGGGGCAACGGAGGCACCGGCCGCGGGCCGTGCATTCGTGCGGTAAGACTCCATCGAGACGATGGAAGTCGAGTTGGAACCGTCGATGCGTGCGCTCATGGCTTAGGTGCTCCTTGCCGACAGCGGGAGTGCTGCCTTGAGTGCGTTTTCGACCGGGGTTTTCAAAACTTGAGGGCTGTTGCCAAAAATTTGCCGGATCGCCGACGAACGGCATGCGGGGATTCCGGCGGATTGCGAGTGATCGCTCATAACGCGACCTCCACAGTGCCATCGGCGGCAGCAATGCCTTCGACGATGCGGCGCGAGGCGCGGTTGCGCACCTGTAAGCGGCTGCCGAGGCTGGCATCGGCGAGGGCTTCGCCCGGCGCGCGCACTTCCATGCCCGCCGCGCGGCTGACGAGCGTCACGCTCTGCCCGCGCTGGATGGCCTTGGGCGTGGTGAACTGGCTGGCCCGCAGCACACTGCCAGCGGACAGGTCGCGGGCTGCGAGGAGATGGCCAATGGCTGCACCTTCTGTCAATGCATCGGCCGGTGCTTGCAGCAGGTCACGCGCCTGCCACTCGATTTGCGGCGTGCTCAAGGTCTGCCCGCGCCCAAGCGGTGTGCGCAGCACGGCGACCTTGCCGGATTGTTCGATGCGCACACCGATATAACGCACCCAGCCCGGCCTCGCCGTGCAACGCACGCGGATCTGCAGCAGTCCGTTGCGGGCTATGCCGGGCGCATCGGCGATGACCTCATCCCCGCAGGGGGCGGTGGCATTGAGCGCCGTCAGCGTCGCCGCCGGCCAGATATTTTTCGCAGCCTGCAATGCGGCCTGCACGCCATCGCTGGCCTGCGCCATGAATGGCGCGATGGCAAGCAGCAGAAGGGCGAGCGAGCGGTTCACAACAGACACCAGTGATTGGGCATACCGCAGCACGGCAACCGCTGTGCCAGCCCTTGCCGACGGATAGCCGTCGCGCCTCCACACAAGCCGCGCCAATTCACTGACAAGCCGCTGGCCCGGAACTTGGAGCGGGGCTGCTCATCAGTTCATACCTGCCGAGGTAAGCCCACCATGAATCCCGCCCTCTGGATCGCCAAGACCGGCCTCGACGCGCAGCAGACGCGCATGGCCGTGGTGAGCAACAACCTCGCCAACGTCAACACCACCGGCTTCAAGAAAGGCCGTGCCGCATTTGAAGACCTGCTGTATCAGAGCAAGGTTGCACCCGGCTCGGCCACCACACAGAACGATGTCGCCCCCACCGGCCTCACCCTCGGCACCGGCGTGCGGGTGGTGGCGACCGAAAAAAGCTTTGCACAGGGCAATCTGCAGCAAACCGGCAACAGCCTCGATGTCGCCATCAACGGGCGCGGTTTTTTTCAGGTGACGATGCCGGATGGCAGCGTGGCCTACAGCCGCGATGGCTCCTTCCGCATCAGCCCTGAAGGCGAGCTGGTGACCAGCGGCGGCATGAAGCTCGCCCCCAGCGTGACCCTGCCGCAGGGCGCGCAGAGCGTGAACATCGGTGCCGACGGCACGGTCAGCGTCACCATCGCCGGGCAGGCGGCAGCGACCCAGGTCGGACAGGTGCAGATCGCCGACTTCGTCAATCCCGCTGGCCTGATGGCCAAGGGCGAAAACCTGTACGCCGAGACCGCCGCCAGCGGTGCGCCGCAGACCGGCACCGCCGGTGCGGCAGGATTTGGCACCCTGGTGCAGGGCGCGCTCGAAGCCAGCAACGTCAACGTGGTGGAAGAGCTGGTGAACATGATCGAAACCCAGCGTGCCTACGAAATGAACTCGAAGGCGATCTCGGCCACCGATCAGATGTTGCAGTTCATTACTCAGCGTTTGGGGTGAGCCATGAACCTGCGCCGCCACCGTCCCTCGCCGTTGCCGCTGGTGTTCTTCGGTGTCAATGCCGGCACCTGTCTGTTACTGCTGATGGTGCTCGTGTTGGCGGCTTGCGCCGCAGGCCCCATTCCCGAAGGCAAGCTGCCCAAGCCCGCCATCACGCCGCCGCCAGTGGTCACGGCCAGCGCCAGTGAAGGCTCGCTCTACACCCCCAATCGGGGCTTGAGCCTGTTCGAGGACACCAAGGCGCGCAACACGGGCGATCTCGTCACGGTGCTGCTGATCGAGAAGACCCAGGCCAGCAAGAGTGTGACCACCTCCACCAGCAAGACCACGGGCATCGAGATCGGCGACGTGCGCGTGTTCGGCCAAGGGGCGAATCTCGACACCGGCATTTCCGGCGGTACCAAGTTTGCCGGTGCCGGTGCCAGCGCCCAGAGCAATCAGCTGGAAGGCAGCCTCACCGTCACCGTGGTCGAGCGCCTCAGCAACGGCGTGTTGCGCATCGCGGGCGAGAAGCGCCTGCGGCTCAACCAGGGTGAGGAGACGGTGAAGCTCGAAGGGCTGATCCGCAGCGCTGACATCACGCCCGCCAACACCATCACCAGCGACCGCATCGCCGAGGCAAGGGTGATCTACCAGGGCAAGGGCGCGCTGGCGGATGCCAATGCCAAGGGCTGGATTGCACGCTTCTTCGATTCGCCGTGGATGCCGTTTTGAAAGGGGATCGCACCATGAACACCTTCATCCGCGGCTTCATCCTGCACTGGTTGCTGCGCGT
>JAKFXK010000066.1 GCA_021731445.1 Nevskiaceae bacterium
TGCGACGCCGTGCCGTCGCCGACACCCCACCAACACCATGAATGATCGTGTCCACGTAAAACCCTCCGTGGACACGATCCTTACGGCTACGACCTCACAAAAATAGTGGCGATGACCGGACGGTTACCTTTCATCAAGACTCTCCTCACTTTGAGATGGGGGCATTTTGTGCTCGTGGCCGCAGATAGCCAACTGACGCCTGCGGTCGTAATCCGTTGGGCGAACTCCTTAAGTGCTGATTCATTGCGGCGTCACGATCAAATCGCTAGGCTATTTATCATGCAAAACCATTCGGCCTCCTCGCTGTCCGCGCTGACGCTCTGCCTCGTTCTGGCTTTGCAGACGGCTTGGGCGGCGGACCCGGTCTACCGCTGGGTCGACAAAAACGGCGTCATCCATTACGGCGCGAAGTCTCCGGACAAGGATGCCAAGCCTGCCAGTCTGCCCGGCATCCAGACCTACTCTCCGCGCGGTGGTCGGCTGCCGCCGATCCTGCAGACGGATACCGCTGCAGCCAAGGCCACGTCGAACGTCAAGGAAGTGCGCATCCTGGCCCCGGTGCAAGACGAGATCTTTCGGGACCCGCAAACACCCATCAATGTTTCCGTCGCTGTGTTGCCGGGTTTGCCAGAGGGCGCTGGGGTGATTTTCTACCTCGACGGTGCCGCCAAGAATGCCCGCCCCTTGCCCGGTACCAGCACCTCGTTCAGCGGCGTTGATCGTGGCGAACACACGGTTGCGGCAGCAGTGGTGGATGCCCTCGGCAAGGAAATCATGCGGTCGGCACCCATCACTTTTCACAGCAAACCACCGATTGCCCGCTGAAGCACTGTTTTAAGGCAGGTTGAGCCAAAGATTTACGCACGATGCACAAATAAAGTGCGCCACACATGCCAATCTGGTGTGGGTTTTGCGAGACTGGTCGCATGGCCTTGCTTCCACGCCCCAGACCTTCCAAGGTCAAACCCGAAACCCTGCTGGATGGCCTGACCAGTGCCGTCATCTGCGTCGATCAGAAACTCGCCATTGCAGGCATGAATCTGGCGGCGGAAAGCCTGTTCGGCGTCGGGCGCAAGCACGCGCTGCACGAGACGCTGATGCAGGTCATCCCACATTTTCAGCCACACGAGATACGCCTCCGGCTGGCGATTGAGCGTTTCGCCGGCTTCATCGAACGCGAAACCCGTCTGGCGCACAATGGCCATGCGCTGCTGACGGTGGACTGGACGGTCACTCCTTTCCAGGACGGCAAGCTGCGCGGCCTCTTGATGGAGCTGCTGCCGCTCGACCGCCATCTGCGCATCTCGCGCGACGAGATGGTGAGCGCCCAGCACCAGGCCAGCCGCGCGATGATTCGCGGCCTCGCGCACGAGATCAAAAACCCGCTCGGCGGCATTCGTGGTGCGGCGCAGCTGCTCGAACGCGAGTTCCCCGACAGCGAACACCGCGAATACACCCAGGTCATCATCAAAGAGGCGGATCGCCTTCAAAACCTCGTCAACCGCATGCTCGGCCCCAACCGGCTGCCGCAGAAAGCCGCACTCAACATCCACGAAGTGCTGGAACATGTGCGCCAGTTGGCGCAGGCCGAGGGCCAGGCCAATGTCACCCTCCTGCGCGACTACGATCCCTCCATCCCGGACGTGTTCGCCGACCGCGAGCAGCTGATCCAGGCCGTGCTCAACGTCGTCCGCAACGCCCTGCAGGCGCTCGAAGGCATGAGCGGCAGCGTGCTGCTGCGCAGCCGCACGCGGCGGCAGTTCACGCTCGCAGGCCACCGCCACAAGCTGGTGGCACAGATCGACATCGAGGACACCGGCCCCGGCATTGCCGTGGAAATGATCGAGAAAATCTTCTACCCGATGGTGACCACAAGGCCAGACGGCACTGGACTTGGCCTGCCGATTGCTCAGGTATTGATCCATAGCCATGGCGGGCTGATCGAATGCACGAGCCGTCCGGGTCAAACCGTGTTTTCGATTTTCCTGCCCTTCGTGCAGGGTGATGCTTGAGGGTCAATGACAGGATGAATATTTCGACCACCGAAGAGTACCCCTCCATCGAGGTCTGGGTGGTGGATGATGACGAGTCCATCCGCTGGGTACTGGAAAAGTCGCTTGCACGCGACGGCATGGTGGTGCGCGCCTTCGAGGGTTCCACCGAACTGCTCGATGCGCTGAACGACGAACAGCCCGACGTGCTGCTCAGTGACATCCGGATGCCCGGCATCGACGGCCTCGCCCTGCTGGAACGCGTGCGCGCGCGATGGCCGACGCTGCCGGTCATCATCATGACCGCGCACTCCGATCTCGACGCCGCCGTGGCGAGCTATAAGGGCGGGGCTTTCGAGTACCTGCCCAAGCCTTTCGACCTCGACACCGCCGCCACCCTGGTGCGCCGCGCCGCCAAACCGCGCAGCACGGTGGCCGCTTCACCGACGACATCGGCGACGACCGCCATCATCGGCGAGGCCCCGGCGATGCAGGATGTGTTCCGCGCCATCGGGCGGCTGGCGCAGAGCAACATCACCGTGATGGTCACCGGCGAAAGCGGTACCGGCAAGGAGCTGGTGGCCAGTGCCCTGCACCAGACCAGCCCGCGCGCGGCCAAGCCCTTCATCGCCATCAATACGGCGGCGATCCCCAAGGATCTGTTGGAGTCGGAGTTCTTCGGTCACGAGCGCGGTGCCTTCACGGGTGCGGCCACCTTGCGCAAGGGCCGCTTCGAGCAGGCCGATGGCGGCACGCTGTTCCTGGACGAGATCGGCGATATGCCCGCAGATTTGCAGACACGCCTGCTGCGCGTGTTGCAGAACGGCGAGTTCTACCGCGTCGGGGGCACGCAGCCGATCAAGGTGGACGTGCGCGTGGTCGCCGCCACCCACCAGAACCTTGACCTGCTGGTCGCCGAAGGGCGCTTCCGCGAAGACCTTTACCACCGCCTCAACGTCATCCGCGTGCGCATCCCCGCCCTGCGCGAGCGACGCGAGGATGTACCGTACCTGATGCGCCATTTTTTGCAGCGCGCTGGCGAAGAGCTGAAAACAGCAACCAAGCTGGCGTTGCCGGAGGTGATGTCGGCACTGTCGGCCTATCACTGGCCCGGCAATGTCCGGCAGCTCGAAAACGTCTGCCGCTGGCTGACCGTGATGGCGCCGGGGCGCGAGATCCACCTTCAGGATCTGCCGCCTGAAATCCTCCTGGCCATCGACACCATGCCGCGCACCGAAGCTCTTGCCATGCCGCGCACCGAAGCTCTTGCCATGCCGGCAGCCGGCACCGTAGAAACCGTGCTTTCGCCCCGGCCTGTGCTGGATGCCACAGCGACATCCGACTGGCTGATCTCGCTGCGGCAGTGGGGCCGTGCGGAATTGGGGAAAGGCCGCGATGGCCTGCTGGACGAAGCCGCCCCCGCGTTTGAAAGGGTGTTGCTGGAAGTCGCCCTCGAAGCCACCAAGGGTCAGCGGATCGAGGCCGCGAAGCGCCTGGGCTGGGGCCGCAATACGCTGACTCGCAAGATCAAGGAACTGGGTTTGGGCGACGACGAGTAGCTTCACTGATCTGGCTTGGCCTGCGTATTCGTGATCATTGTCCGCGTCGCAAGCGACGCGAAGGCTCACACGCAAGATCAGGGAGTTGGGCTTGGGCGACGACGAGTAGCTCTGGCTTTGGCAGATGCCATTGCCTTCTTGCGCGGTGTCGCTACTGCCACCAGCGGTTCAAGCGAGAGCAGTTTTTCCAGCGTCATACCTTGTGCGTGCATGCGCCTTGCAATGAACGCCATGCGCGCCGCCTCGGTGAGCAGGTAGACGAAACGGAGATTGACGGCACCGCCCACGGCGGCGCCCACGAAAGGCAGCACGCCCGCCGCTTTCTTCATGCCCAGCCGCTGCACCAGTGTCACCGTCAGCTTTTGCAGGCTGCCCGCCAGCGCCTGCTTGGCGAACTCGCGCTCGGCGGCGCGCTCCAAGCCGTCGCGCATGGCAGCGTCCTGGATGTCCACGGATGCGCCTTCGCGGGTGGTCAGGGCGGCCTTCCACGCCAGCTGCTTTTCTTCTTCGGTATCGGCAGCGGCCAGTGCGAACAGCGCCGCGACGAGTGCGGGCGAAGGCGACTCGCCATAGCAGTAAGCCATGCGCATCAAGGCGCGCAGGCCAATCAGCAGCAAGGCCGGGGCATCGGCCACCATCCCCGCCGCACCACCCAGTCCGAACACCGCACCAGACCCCCCTGCCAACCAGCCCGATTGCCGCGCCATCTTGCGCGCCAAGGCATCGCAGTCGGCCAGGGGTCTGGCGCGCATTGCGTCGAGCGAATCGGCGCCCGCCGCGCGCAGCAGCGACTCCTGCCGCGACAGCCGCAGGCTGGTGGCATAGGCTGCGGCCAGCATCCGCTGGGCGGCTTGCGCGGGTATGGCGCTACGCAGGCGTGCCAGCGCCGGCACGTTCACCGCAGGCAGGCCGCGCAGATCAGCCTGCGCCGGCCGATCACGCCAGGCCAGCATTTCATCCAGCAGCGGGGTATCGCGGTAGGCAACGGTCATGGCGGAGTTTCAGCGACGGCAAAGAGACTTAAGTCCAGTATGACGAACAGCCACTGAAGATCGCATACAAAAAAGCCGCCCGGAGGCGGCTTCTTGCAGCAGGGCGGGTACCGCGCCGATTATTTGCCGTCGTGCAGCTTGGCAAACTTGGCGGCCAGTTCCGCCGGCTCCGTGCTGGCACCGGCGTAGACCACCTTGGCGCCCATGGGGCCATTGCTGGCCGTGAAGCCCTCGGCAGTGGCGCTAGCCTTGAAGGCTTTCAAGGCGTTCCAGTTGTCGAACACGGTGTAGGTGTTGCTGGTTTCAAGGTAGACGAAGCCAAAGAAATCCTTGGCCACGCCCTCAAGCACGCCTTCGTACATCTTCTGCGAAGCGCCCTTGTAGCCGACGGAAGTCTCCATCGCCTTGGTTTCGTTCTTGATGAGCTGGAACTTGCCCTTCTCGCCGTTGGGGCCGACCCGGAACTTGGTGACCAGCAGAGGGATTTCGTTGGTCGAGAGCCAGGTCTTGTAGCTCTTGGCGTCGGTGAAGACGAAGATGGTGTTGTCACGGCGCAGCTCGAAGTAGTCGTCGTTGTTGTTGACTTCGGTGAGGCGCTTGACGTTCAGCTCGGCCTCATAGGATTTTTCCTTCTCGGCGCCCATGTAAGTGTCTTTGGTGGCGCAGGCGGTGGCGCTGAGCGCAACGAAGCCCAGCAGCGCGGCTTTAACGGCTTTATTCAACATCGTTACAACTCCCGGGTCTTGAGTGGTTTGATCTCTAGGGAGCGAAGGGTGCCAAGCGGTGATTGCGGTTCTGTGACATTGAGTCCGTGACTGGCGAAAGGGCGGGGGCTGAGCCCCCACCCCCACAGCAGTATTGATAAAGCTATTCCGTGTAGTGCGCCAAAAACGCCAGCACATCCGCCACTTCCTCGATCTTCTTCGCGGTCGGCTTGCCCGCGCCATGACCACCGCGCTGTTCGATGCGGATCAGTTGCGGATTGGGGTTGTCCTTGTTGGCCCACTGCATCGCAGCGGCGTATTTGAAGGAATGCCCCGGCACCACGCGGTCGTCATGATCGGCGGTGATGGTGAGCGTGGGCGGATAGGCCACGCCTAGCTTGGCGTTGTGAACCGGTGAATAGGGATAGAGATAGGCAAAGCCCTCGGCGGTTTCACTGCTGCCGTAGTCGTCGCGCCAGGCTCCGCCTACCGTGAACTGGTGAAAACGCAGCATGTCCATCACGCCCACGCCGGGCACACCGGCGGCGAACAGTTCCGGATGCTGGTTGAGCGTGGCACCGACCAGCAGTCCGCCATTGGAGCGACCATAGATGCCGAGATGTTTAGCCGAGGTGTACTTCTGGTCGATGAGATAACGCGCGGCAGCGGCGAAGTCATCGAACACATTCTGCTTCTGCGCCTTGGTACCGGCCTTGTGCCAGGCCTCGCCGTACTCGGCACCGCCGCGCAGGTTGGGCTGGGCATAGATGCCGCCGCGCTCCATCCAGGCGAGGTTCTGCGGCGAGTAGGTGGGCGTCAGCGAGATGTTGAAGCCACCGTAGCCGTACAGCAGGGTGGGTGTGCTGCCGTCTTTCTTCAGGTCTTTCCGGTAGCTGATGAACATCGGCACGCGGGTGCCATCCTTGCTGCTGTAGAACACCTGTTCGGTGAGGTAATCCTCCGGCTTGAAGGGCAGGCGCGGCGACCATTCCAGTACGGGCTTGCCGGACTGCATCGGCAGGCGGTAGCTGCTGGCCGGGCGGTTGAAGCTGGTGAACTGGAAATAGGCGTCTGCCTGGCCAGCCTTTCCCTCGACGGCGTTGACGTCGCCCAGCCCCGGCAACGCGACCTCACCCAGGGCCTCGCCGCTCAGGGCATAGCGCATCAGGCGCGAGCTGGCATCGTGCAACTGCTTCACCAGTAACTGGCCACCGGCATGGGTGACCGAGTCGATCACGTCCTCACCCTCTGGCACCACGACGCGCCAGTGCTGCGGCTGTGGACGGGCGAGGTCCACCGCGACGACGCGCTTCTTGGGCGCACCCTCGGTGGTCAGCACGTAAAGGATGGCCCCGGTGCTGCCGACCGGCTCGAAAATACTCTTGAAATCGGCCCCGAGAATGGCGATGGGCTTGGACTCAAACTGCGGCTGACCGGCATCGCGCAGATCATGGATCGCCAGACGATTGCCCTCGGCGGAACCTTGGGTAACCGACACCAGTGCATAGCGGCCATCCTCGGTGAAGCTGCCATTGGCAAACCAGGTCGGCTGCTCCGGTGCGTGGATCAGCAGGTCTTTTGCCTGCGGCTGACCGAGACGGTGGTAGTAGAGGCTGTGGTTTTCGAGCTTGTCGAAAGTCTGGTTGGCCCCCGGCTTGCCAGCGGGTGCATCGGGATAGCGTGAATACAGTACGCCTTTGCCATCATTTGACCAGGCAATGTCTGAGAACTTCACGCGGCTCAGCACGTCGCTTGAATCCTTGCCACTGGCAACGCTGCGGAAACGGATCGACTCCCAGTCCGACCCCGCCTCGGCCAGCGCATAGGCGAGCCAGCGGCCATCGTCGGAAACCTCCCAGCCGGTCAGCGCCGTGGTGCCGTCAGCAGCGAGCAGATTGGGATCGAGCAGCACCTTCGGCCGCCCCGCGCCGCGTTGCACCCGCAGCACGGGCTGATTTTGCAGACCGTCGTTGCGGGCGAAAAACCGCTGACCTCCCGCGAAGCTGGGCAGCGAGCGGCGCTCGTAGTTCCACAGCTCCGTCAGGCGCTTTTTGAGTGCGCCCTGTTCGGGCAGGGCCTGCAACAAGGGTGTGGCGAGCGCCTGCTGGGCTTTGACCCAGGCCAGCGTGGCAGGCGCATCGACATCCTCCAGCCAGCGGTAGGGGTCTGCGACCTGGGTGCCGAAGTAGTCGTCGACGACCGGGCCGCGTGTGGTTTCGGGGTAGCTCAAGGGCTGGGCGGACAGAGCAAGAGCCGGGGCCAGCAGCAGGGCGGCAGTCAGTGTGCGGGCTGTGAAAAAGGGCATGACATGGTCGGCAGCAGCGTGCGGGCTGGTGCGCTCCTTGCTAGAGTTCGGGTAGAGGGTCGAGAAACAGGGATTTGGACTTGCTTGATTATTCTGCCCGGCCGCACAGGCAGGCAACCTTTGATGCAAGGCCAGCTACACTGGCACACCTTGACGGTTCGTTTGGCCTGACATAAACCCACAACCACACAGCTTGTGAGACGCGCAATGAAAAAAATCGTATTGGCGCTGGCCTTGGCCAGTTTGGGGGGCGCTGCGGGAGCGGAGCCTATGAGCTTCGACCTCAGCAAGTCCTACTTTGCTGGCATGGGCAGCTATCAGCGACTGGACGCGGCGCGTCCCAGCAACAACAACGGCTTTGGCGCGCAGCTGGTTTTCGGCCTGCCCGTAACCAGCGCGATGAATCTGGAAGCCACCACCTTTGCCACCTACATGCCGCGCAAAGTCGACAATAAGGCCGACCTCAACTACGGCTTTGGCCTCGACACATTGTTCGTGCGGCGCAGCGGCAACACCGCGACGTTCCTGCTCGCAGGCGCGGGTGTGCTGCGCGAGGACATCACCAAGATCGAGTCGGTTGCCCCCTACCTCAATGTCGGTGTCGGCATGGCCGGTCTCATCCCTTACCTGCCTTCGGCTTGGTCGTACCGCGCCGAACTGCGCGGCGTGCTGGACATCAATACCGATGCCGCACCTGGCACTGACGAAGACTACGTCTTCGAGCCGCGCCTCAACATCGGCATTCAGTACGGCTTTGATCTCGGCGAGCAGCCTGCCGCCGTGGTGGAGCCGGTCGACACCGATGGCGATGGTGTGCTGGATCCCAGCGATCTCTGCCCCAACACCCCGCCCGGCACTGCAG
>JAKFXK010000036.1 GCA_021731445.1 Nevskiaceae bacterium
TTGCCCCTCGTCGCCGCCCATGTACCGGTGGCAGCCGATGGCAGCCATCTTAAAACACTGTGGGATCGCATGACCGCGAAAGACGCCGAGGCACCGCTGCCCCTGCGCCAGCGCGAGCTGCTGGTGGGTCTGGCCGCAGGCCTGCGCTACGCCGAGGCCTATCAGGCGGTGATTGAAGTCGATACCGAAACCCAGCTGCGAAATCTCGACTGCCCAACGCTGGTGTTCGCGGGCACGCTCGACCCGCTGCACGGCCAGCTCGATACCGCGTTCCGTCTGCTGAAGCAGGGCCGCAAGGCCGAGATCGCCGGCGCCCGCACTTTCATCTGCGAGCGGCAGGCCGCTGAAGTGGCCGCCCTGCTCGCCGACTTCCTCGGAGCCTCTGATGTCTGACCTCGCCCGCCGCAGTCTCGGCCTCGGCCAGCGCCCCGCGCTGCTGCTGGTGGACATGATTCGTGGCTTCACTGATCCGGCCTGCTCGCTGGGCAGCGCCTGCGCCGAGGTGATCGCCGCCAATGCACAGCTGCTGGCCGCCTTTCGCGCCGCCGGGCTGCCGGTGTTCTTCACCACCGTGGTCTATCACCACGAGGCGCAGGCGCGGGTGTTCCGCAATCGCATCCCGGCTCTCAACCTGCTCACGCCGGACTCTCAGTGGGTGCAGGTCGACCCCGCCCTCACACCGCAAGCAGGCGAGCCGGTGATCGAGAAGCAATGGGCCAGCAGTTTCTTCGGCACGGATCTCGATGCCCGCCTCAAGGCCGCCGGTGCCGACTCACTGGTGGTGACCGGCCTGACCACCAGCGGCTGCGTGCGCGCCACCGTGGTGGATGGCTTGCAGCATGACTACCCGGTGGTGGTGCCGCGCGAAGCCGTGGGCGACCGCAACCTTGCAGCACATGCCGCCAATCTGCACGACCTGCACGCCAAGTACGCCGACGTGCAAAGCCTCAATGAAGTGCTCGCAGCCCTGCGCTAGGGCGACAACCCGGTAACGCTACAATGCCCAGACAGAACGCCGCGCCCGCCTCAGCCCTCATTGGTGTTGCAGCTGCTGGCAATCCTCTGGCGATGTTTGGCGACCTCCTGGGTGGGGGCACGGACGCGCCGCTTGCACCGGGTGGAAAACGCTTCATGACCTCAATGTCGGATTTGTTCAGCAGCCGCGAGATGCAGGCCCTTCAGGGCGAGGCACCAACGCCGCTCTACTTTCAGCTGTTTTCGCTGCTGAAAAACCGCATCCTCAACGGCTCGATCCCGCACGGCGAGCAGATGCCGACCGAGGAGGAGCTGGCCAAGGGCTTCAGCGTCTCGCGCATCACCGCCAAGCGCGCACTGGATGACCTGGCTGCTGCCGAACTGGTGGAGCGCCGTCGCGGCAAGGGCACTTTCGTCACCTACACCGCCACTTTCGAGTCGGTGCATGCGCCGCTGGTGGGCGAGCTGGAAAAACTCACCAACCTCGCCAAGCGCACCCATGTGAAGGTGCTCGATGTCGGCAAACAGCTGCCGCCGGGTGACGTCGCCGCCGAAATGGGGCTGGACCGCGGCGAGCTGGCCTGGCGCGCAACGCGCATCCGCTACACCGAAGACGATGTGCCGTATGGCCATCTGATCAGCTGGACGGTCGGCGTCACCAAGGGCTACACCAAGCGCGACCTTGAACGCCGCGTGCGGCTGGACATCCTCAAGGAAAACGGCATCGAGATCGCCAAGATCGAGCAGATCGTCAGCGCCGTACCCGCCCGTGACTTTTTTGCGCAGGCACTGAACATGGATATCGGCGAGCCGACGCTGATGATGGTGCGGCGCATCTATGACGCCAACAATCGTCTGGTGGATATTCTGTATTGCCACCACAACCCGCGCCGCTTCCATTTCCGTCTGGAACTCGACGCCGGGGATTACCGCACCGGTTGATGCGGTGGTCTATGCCGTCACGCTGGCGGCACGGAAACCTTTCGGCAACCCGGCTGCAGCAGTGAACCCGTAGAGCTCGACTTCCGCCGGCAGCGCAGCACGCACGATCTCGCGCACCTTCAGCAGTTGCTCCAGATCAATGCCCGTGCTGAGGCCCATGGCTTCGAGCATGAACACCAGATCTTCGGTGACGATGTTGCCAGAGGCACCCGGCGCAAACGGGCAGCCGCCGATGCCGCCCAGCGAGGCATCCACCGTGAACAGGCCAAGCTCCACTGCCGCCAGCGCACAGGCCAGGCCCTGACCACGGGTGTTGTGCAGGTGGATGCCGGTCAGCTTGTCGCGCCCCACCGCTGCCCACACCGCCTGCGTCAGCACCCGCACCGCGCGCGGGTCGGCATAGCCGGTGGTGTCTGACAAGCCCACCTCGTCGCAGCCCGCAGCCATCAGCTGCTCTGCCGCTGTCACCACCTGCCGGGTGCTGATCACGCCTTCCAGCGTGCAACCGAAGGCGGTCGACAGCCCGCCCTCGAAGTGCGGCCGCTGCGCCGCCGGCAGGCTTTTGATCAGCGCGGCGATGCGGGCGACTTCTTCGAACATCTGCGCGTGCGTGCGCCGCACGTTCTTCAGGCTGTGGGTTTCCGACACCGACAGCGGGATGGTGATCTTGTGCGCGCCGGCGGCGATGGCCGCTTCCGCGCCACGAAAGTTGGGCACCAGCACCGCCACCTTCAGGCCGGGGATGGTGCGTGCATGGGCGACCAGCTCGGTGGTATCGGCCAGCTGCGGCAGCAGGCTGGCGGGCACGAAGGAGCCGACCTCGATCTCGCGCACGCCGGCCGCCGCCTCGGCGTCGATCCAGGCCTTTTTCGCGGCTGTGGCCATGATCGGCTGGATGCTCTGCAAGCCATCGCGGGGACCGACTTCGCTGATTTCGACATCGATCACGGCCATGCGCGGTACGGGCTCCGAAGGGTCAAGTTGTCTTATTGATATATCATATTCCAGTACAGCCCCCTGCCGCCGGAGCGAAGCCTTGCCTGACACCACCCTGCCCCTGAGCGGCCTGAAGGTCGTGGAGTTCACTCACATGGTGATGGGCCCGGTGGTGGGCCTGATCCTCGCCGATCTCGGCGCCGAGGTGATCAAGGTGGAGCCGCCGGGCGGCGACAACACGCGGCGGCTGACCGGCTCCGGTGCCGGCTATTTCCCCATGTACAACCGCAACAAGCGCAGCGTCTGCGTCGACACCAAGAGTGCCGAAGGCCGTGCGGTGGCACAGCGCCTGTGCGCGCGCGCCGATATCGTCATCGAGAACTTCCGCCCCGGTGCGATGGACAAGCTGGGCCTGGGTTATGCCGAACTCTCCGCCAGCAATCCGGGCCTGATCTACTGCTCGCTGAAGGGCTTTCTGCCCGGCCCCTATCAGCACCGCACCGCGCTGGATGAAGTCACACAGATGATGGGGGGCTTGGCCTACATGACCGGCCTGCCGGGCAAGCCGATGCGTGCGGGCGCCTCGGTGATCGACGTCACCGGCGGCATGTTCGGTGTCATCGCCATCCTCGCAGCCCTTGAGCAGCGCCACCGCACCGGCAAGGGCCAGCAGGTGCAGAGCGCATTGTTCGAGACCACCGGTTTTCTGGTCGGCCAGCACATGGCGCAGAACGCCGTCACCGGCAAGCCGCTGCAGCCGATGAGCGTGCGCACTTCCGCCTGGGCGGTCTACGACATCTTCGACACCGCCGACGAGGGCCAGCAGCTGTTCGTCGGCGTGGTCAGCGATACCCAGTGGCGGCTGTTCTGCGCGGCTTTTGGATTCACTGACTTTGCGGCCGATCGCGGGCTCGACAGCAACGTCGCGCGCGTCGCCCGTCGCGACGAAATCCTGCCGGCAATCCGCGCCTGCTTCCTCACGCTCGGCAAGCAGGCATTGATGGATCGGCTCGAACACACGGGCCTGCCCTTCGCGCCCATTGCCCGGCCGGAGGACCTATTCAGCGACCCGCAGATGAATGCTGGCGGCCTGATCGAAGTCACGCTGGCTGACGGCAAGACCGCACGCCTGCCCGCCCTGCCTATGGCCTTTGGCGAGCAGCGCCTAGGGCTGCACCATGAGCTGCCGACAGCCGGGCAGGACATGGCCGCAGTGCTTGCCGAATGTGGATATGACACAGAAGCTGTCGAAGTTCTGCTGCGCAAGGGCGTGGTCACGCAGGACTAGAGCAAGCAGCTAAACCATCAGGCCAGCGTTGCAAGTGCGCCAAGGCAGGAGATGCTTGTGCCATCCTAGATGATTCCAAGACGGCCAAGACAATTGGTAGCGGGGGCAGGATTCGAACCTACGACCTTCGGGTTATGAGCCCGACGAGCTGCCAGACTGCTCCACCCCGCACCAGACAGACTTGAATTATAGCTTTGCAAGGAGCGCTAAGTCAATGAAAACTCTTGCAAATCAATAAACCTACAAACCACTGCAAACTCTTTGGTACCGACGGCGAGACTCGAACTCGCACACCTTACGGCGCTACCACCTCAAGGTAGTGTGTCTACCAATTCCACCACGACGGCACAGCGAAAGAGTATAGCGTGGTTTCGGCAAAAAATTAACTGCCGTAGCCGTTAGACCATGCAAATTATTCGGGCAGTTTCGGTTTCTGCTCTTCGACTGGGAGCACTGCGGGCGCGGGAGTCACTTCTGCAGGAATGGCCGGCGCAGCTATAGCAGGTGCTGCGGCGGGAGTAGTCACCTGATCCACCAAGCTTCTGCTCTCGCTGCGGGCATTGACGAAGTAGGCCAATGCCAGGCTGATGCCAAAAAAAGCAGCCGCGAGCCAGGCCGTGGCCGTCGACAGGAAATTGGCCGAGCCACGTGCGCCGAACACAGTACCGGATGCGCCGGAGCCAAAGGCAGCGCCCGCATCGGCACCCTTGCCGTGCTGCAGCAGCACCAGCGCAATCAGCGCAATCGCCACCAGAACCTGAATCACCACCAGAATCGTATACATCGTGTCTTGTCCTTGAACCCTAAACCGCCTGCAACTGCGCCGCAGTGCAGATCGCCAGAAAATCAGCCGCTTTCAATGAAGCTCCACCGATCAAGCCGCCATCGACATCCGGTTGCCCGAAAATCAGGGCGGCATTGTCCGGCTTGACGCTGCCGCCATAGAGAAGACGCGTCGAGCCCGCAAGTTTAGCATCGACTGCCGCGATACGTCCCCTGATGAATTGATGCACTGCCTGCGCCTGCTCAGGGGTCGCGGTCTTGCCGGTGCCGATGGCCCAGACCGGCTCATAGGCAATGACCAGCTTGTGCAGGCTGGCGGTGGGGCTGAGCGCGAACACGGCATCCAGCTGTCTGGCGATGACCTCCTCGGTCTGTCCGCCCTCACGCTCTGCCAGGGTTTCGCCGACGCAGAGGATAGGCACTAGTCCCGCGATCAAGGCGGCGCGAACCTTCTGTGCAACGATGGCATCGCTGTCGCCGAACAAGGCTCGCCGCTCGGAGTGACCGACGATGACGTGCGAACAACCCACTTCTTTCAGCATCGCGCCCAGCACCTCGCCGGTAAGCGCGCCCTCCTGCTCTTGTGCGGCGATGTTCTGCGCGCCGACGGCGAGATTCACGCCTGCCGAATGCGCGACTTCTGCCAAATAGGGCGCCGGTGGGCAAACCAGCACCTGCACCTTCGGCAGGCTGGAAAGTCCCGCATTGATGCCTTTGACAAGCGCTTCGATACTGGCCCGATGGCCGTACATTTTCCAGTTGCCGGCGACAAGATATTGGCGTGCCATTGAATTCCCTTTGGGTGGATGCCGTTTAATGGGCGAGCTGACGGACGCGGTCGGCGATCCGTTCAGCCATTTTCTGGGTGAGCGGGGCCTCGTCGGCTTCAACCATGACGCGGATCAGCGGCTCGGTGCCGGAGGCGCGCAGCAGCACTCTGCCGCGCGCACCCAGATCTTTTTCCACCGAGGCGACTTCGGCTTTCACGTCTGCATGATCGAGCAGTGGCTTGGCAGCACCCTGGATGCGCAGATTGATCAGCACCTGCGGAAATTTTTTCATCCCCTGCGCCAGCTCGGCAAGTGTCAGCCCGCTTTCGACCATCGCCGCCAGCACCTGCAGTGCCGTCACGGTGCCATCGCCGGTGGTGGTCCGATCCAGACACAGCAGGTGGCCTGAGGTCTCGCCGCCAATCGTGCCGCCTTTGGCCTTGAGCAGTTCCAGTACATAGCGGTCGCCCACCTTGGCCCGCTCAAAACCCAAGCCCAGTGTGCGAATGGCCTGCTCTAGCCCCAGATTCGACATCTGGGTGCCAACGACAGGCCCCTGCAAGGTACCGGCCTGCAAGCGCTGGCGGGCGATGATGAAGAGGATTTCGTCACCATCCACCTCGCGGCCATCCCGCGTGACCAGCAGGCAGCGGTCGGCATCGCCATCGAGTGCCACCCCGATATCCGCCTTGTTTTCGCGCACCGCGGCTTTCAGCAGGTCAAGATGCGTGGAGCCGCAGTTGCGGTTGATGTTGAACCCGTCGGGACGGTCGCCAATCACCGTGAGTTGTGCGCCCAACTCGGCAAACACCGCAGGTGCGGTCCTGTACGCCGCACCGTTGGCGCAATCGACCACGATCTTCAAGCCGGACAGTGTCTGCTGGATCGGAAAACTGGATTTGCAGAACTCGACGTAGCGACCGGCGGCGTCATCAATGCGACGCGCACGGCCGAGCGATTCGGGGCCCACACAGCCCAGAGGTTCTTCCATGCAGGCTTCGATCTCGGCCTCGATGGCGTCGCTGAGCTTGCCGCCATCTGGCCCGAAGAACTTCACGCCATTGTCGTGGTGCGGGTTGTGCGAGGCGGAGATCACCACCCCGGCCTGGCAGCGCAGCGCGCGGGTGAGATAGGCGACACCCGGCGTCGGGATCGGCCCCAGGAGATCGGTCTCGATGCCCGCCGCCGCAAACCCGGCTTCGAGGGCCGACTCGAACATGTAGCCTGAGCGGCGCGTGTCCTTGCCGATCAACACCCGGGCGCCGGGCGCTTTGCCCAATACACGGCCGGCGGCCCAGCCGAGCTTGAGCGCGAAATCCGGCGTCATGGGCACCTGCCCGACCGTTCCACGGATGCCATCGGTTCCAAAATATCTTCGGCTGGTCATCTATTTATTGTGTCCCCGATTATCACGGATGGCATGTGCTGTCTTGAGTGCCAGCACAGTCTCGGCCACGTCATGGGCGCGCACTATAGCCGCCCCTTTTCCAACTGCAAGTGCGGCCACCACAACACTGGGCAGCAGACGCTCGTGCAGCTTGAGGCCTAGCAGCTGCCCGAACAGTGACTTTCTCGACACTCCCAGCAGCAGCGGCACACCGAGCACTGCGAAGTCATCGAGATGGGCAAGCAGCGTCAGGTTTTGTGCCAGCGTCTTGCCGAAGCCGATACCCGGGTCGATCAGCATCCGGTCGAGGCTGATTCCGGCCTTCGCGCAGACCTGCATGCGTTCCGCCAGGGTGGCACGCACATCGGCCACCACATCGCCGTATTGAGGGGCGGCCTGCATGGATCGCGGCACACCCTGCATGTGCATCAAACAAACCGCAGCTTTGCTTGCCGCAACCGCCTCGACAGCACCGGGTGCCCGCAGCGCATTGACGTCGTTGACCATAGACACGCCCGCCGCAAGGGCGGCACGCATCACTACCGGCTTCATGGTGTCCACCGAGATCACCACGTCGAGACGTTGGACCAGCTGCTCGATGATCGGCACGACCCGATCCAGCTCCTCGGTCTCGGGCACTATCGCTGCACCGGGGCGGGTCGACTCGCCCCCGACATCAATCAGGGCCGCGCCCTGCTCCACCATCTGCGCCGCATGGCGCAGGGCATCGTCAGATTTAAGCCAACGGCCACCATCGGAGAACGAATCCGGCGTGAGATTGAGGATGCCCATGACCTGGGTACGACTGAGGTCGAGCTGGCGATGGCCGCAACTTAATTGCACTGGAAACTCATCACGAGACCTCAATCAAAAACGGGGCCGCAAGGCCCCGTTAATTACACAGCCAATCCACCCGTTGGATACACCGCCGCCAACAGCAAGCTGATTTGCCAGACAAATCAGCTTGCCGGGTTGGGTTGTACCGAGACACACGCT
>JAKFXK010000050.1 GCA_021731445.1 Nevskiaceae bacterium
CTGCAGCGCAAGTCATCGCTGCTCGCGGTAGCGATGACTTGCGCTGCAGCTTGATAAGCCTGCTGGTAGCGGATGAGATTCGCGGCTTCCTCATCGAGGTTGACCCCCGATACCGCATCGCGCTCACGGATGCTCTGCGTGCGCACCGCTTCGGCAGCGGACTTGGCAGTGGAGACCTGCAAGGACAAGACACCTGTCTGTGTCACCAGCGCGGTATTGGCGGCGGCCAGGGTGCTGCGGCCACCGTCGAGGATTTTCTGTCGGGCGATGGCCGCCAGCGCAAGGGCATTACGGTTGTCGCTACTACCTGCGGGCGTGGCGGCCACGCTGAAGCTGTCACCGGCAACAGGCTGGCCACTCAAGGTCACCGACCAGCCATTGGCGCTGATGCTGTCACCGGGCGCGAATACCGCACTGGGGCCGCTGCCGATCTGGTAACTGGTGGTGCCGGTGAAAGTGATCGTCGCCGTGGTGCCGAGCTGGGCGTCATTGCCATCGAGCACGGTCGGTGCTGAGATTCTGCCCGCACCGGTATTCGCCAGGCTGGCGCTGCTGGAGAGCCGCCCGGCAGCCGCGAAATGGCGTGGATCGCTGGTGCTCAGCCGCACATCGCCAGCGGCATTGTGAGTGGGGCTGATGCGGAAACTGTCACCACTCGCCGCCGCGCCACCGAGCGTGAGGCACAGGCCCTCGACGATGAAGGGGTCGGCACTGCTGCCGGTGCCGGTGAAACTCACCGTCTCGCCGCTTTTCGCGCGCGTGAGCTGCCAGCCTGCACCAGAACTGCGCAACAGATAGTCATCGCCCGTGAGCTGGGTCATATCCCCAAAACTCACGGTCAAAGCGGCGCTGCCGGCATTGTTGATCGCGGCAAGCGCGCGACCCGCAGGTGCAGTGAACAGCGCTGCGCCGACGTTGCCATCCTGGGTGATGCCCTGTGCCTGCACCGCATTGACCTGCGTGCCGAGCGTGACGGCGACGCGGCCGAGTTTTTGCAAGGCCGGATCAACCAGGTTGCGTCGTGCATCGAGCAGGCCACCGATCTCGCCGCCGCTCAATTGTGCGGTGACTTTTGCACCGCCACTGGTGACATCGAGTCGGCCGGGGCGATACAGATCGGCAGCCGTGCCGAGTGGTGTCACCCGCTCACCCACCACCAAGGGCTGTCCAGCACTGGTGAAGACATTGAGGCTGCCATCGTCCTGCGTCAGCGTGGTCACGCCCACCTGCCCGCTCAGCTGCTGCACCAGCGTGTTGCGCTGATCGAGCAGGTCGGCCGGGGTGTTCTGGCCCGCGAGTGCGATGCTGCGGTTGAGACTGGCAATGCTGGCTGCCAGATCGTTGACGGTGGCAACCGATTGCGCGAGACGCTGGTCGATCTCGGCATCCATTGCCGACAGCTCGCTGTGCAGGCTGCCGAAGCGGTCTGCCAGTGATTGCGCGCTGCCGAGTGCGGCCTGGCGTGCGGCGGTGGAAGACGGGTCTGCCGCGATCTGTTCCAGCCCACCAAAGAAATTGTTGAGCGCCCCGGCCAGGCCGCTGCTGTTGCCGGACAACAGCGCATCTGCGCGCGTGGCAAGGCTGCTGAAGGTGGATAGCCGCGACAGCTCCGCGCCATCGCGCACGAGGCGGGATTCGAGCAATGCATCGTTGAGCCGCTGCGTGCCGTTGACCACCACGCCGCCACCGGTATCGAGCCGGTTGACACTGCCGCCGGGTCGTGCGGCCTGATCCACCCGCTGCCGCGAGTAGCCATCGGTGTCGACGTTGGCGATGTTGTGGCCGGTGAGGTCGAGGCCCTTGGTAGCTGCATACAGCGCCGAGCTGCCGATGTTGAGGAGGTCAGCCATTACTTCATCCTGAGCAGGGACGCCGCCTGCTGCGCATTTTCATCTGCGGCCTTCATCGCCCGCGTTTGCAGCTCGAAGTTTCGAGACAGTTCGATCATCGTCACCATTGCATCGGCGACGTTGACGTTGCTGCCCTCGAGCGCGCCGCTGGTCAGCACGCTGCCGCTGCCAGCTTCGGGATTGACGCCGGACTTGGCGCTGAATACACCGTTGCCGCTGCGTTCGAGCTGTTCGATGCCTGCGCGCACAACCTTCAGCTGGCCTGCGCTCACCGCCTGTGCGCTACCGGGGGCAATGACCGAGAGCGTGCCATCGCCGCCGATGTTCACCTGTGCCGCACTGGGCAGGGTGATGGGGCCGCCTGAGCCGAGCACCCTGAGGCCCGAAGCCGTGCGCAGTGTGCCCTCGGCATCCAGCGTGAGGTCGCCGGCCTTGGTGTAAGCCTCGCGGCCATCAGCCCCCTGTACTGCCAGCCAATGGTCTGGCTTGAGTGCGATATCCAGCGCGTTGCCGGTGTGCTGCACGCCACCACCACGCGCATCGGTGCCGATGACGAAATTCTGCGCGTTGAGGCGCGAGCCAAAGCCCGTGCCCTCGATGCCGACCGCGCCCGCCACCGCCAGTTCGGCCTTGAAGCCAGTGGTCGAGGTATTGGCGAGGTTGTGATGATTCAGCGCCTGCGCGCGCAGCGTTTGCGCGGCACCGGTCATCGCAACATAGAGGGCGCGATCCATGACTATCTGATGTTGATGATGGTCTGGGTGATCTGATCGCTGGTCTGGATCATCTGCGCGTTGGCCTGGAAATTACGCTGTGCGGTGATCATGTTGACCAGCTGTGCAGTGAGATCGACATTGCTGCCTTCGAGCGCACCGGACTGGATGCTGCCCAGGCTGCCACTGCCCGCCTCGCCACGGATCGGCGAGCCGCTAACATAAGTCTCGGCAAAGGCATTGTCACCGAGCTTTTGCAGGCCTTGGGGATTGGTGAAGCTCGCCATCGCCACCTTGCCCAGCGCCGTGGCCTGGCCGTTGGAATAGCGGCCCTGCACGATGCCCTCGGTGGTCACTTCCAGCCCGATGAGGCGGCCTGTGGTGTAGCCATTCTGCGAGAGCTGCGAAACGCTGAAACTCTCTCCGTATTGCGTCGTGTCGTTGAGATCGAAACTCATGTTGAGCGGTGCGGCACCATTGGTGAGTGTCACCGGCGGCACGGCAAGCATGCCGCCTGCTGGCGCGGTGAGCACACCGGCATCGGAGAACACCAGCGGCGTCGCAGCACCAGCAGCAGCGCCATCAATGGTGAGGTTCAACTCCCACTCGTTGGGATTGGCCCCCTTCACGAAATAGAGGTTGGCGGTGTGCGCCGCGCCCAGCGTGTCGTAGACCGTGACCGAGGTGGTGCGGCTATAGCTGGTGGGGTCAGCCGCGTCGAACGGCGTGGTAGTCGGCAATCCCTCGTTGGCGGGCAGGTTGGACTGCACTTCAAGTGCGCTGGTGGCCTTGGGCGCGCTCTCGCCGGTGGCCAGTTGCAGGTCTTGCAGCGTGGCGGTGTCGAAGCTGGTACCGCTCGCCGACGGGGGATACACCTGCAAGCGCTGGCCGGCACTGTTGATGACGAAACCTTCGCGGTCGGCCCCGAAGGCACCTGCGCGCGTGTAGGCCAGCCCGCCGCCATCCTTGACGGTGAAAAACCCCTCGCCGCTGATGGCGAGATCGAGCGTGTTGTCGGTGTAGTTGATGTTGCCCTGCTTGAACTGCTGGGCGATCTGTTGCAGGCGCGTGCCCTGGCCGCTGGCGCTGCGTGCGAGGCCATATGCCGTGGCACCGAACACATCGCCAAACTCGGCGCGTGAAGATTTAAAGCCGGTGGTGTTGGCGTTGGCGATGTTGTTGGCGGTGACGCCTAGGTCGGCCGAGGCGGCGTTGAGGCCGGAAAGGGCAATCGAGAAGGACATGGGGTTCTCCGGTGCGGATCCAGTGATTAGCGAATCGAAATGATGGAAGACAGCGGCACGTGGCCAAGGCCTGCGACTTCCAGCTGCAAGCCCTGCGCCCCAAAGCGCACGGCGGTGACGGGGGCGACAACGGCAGTTTCCAGCGCCTGCTGGCCACCATCGGCAAGGGTGATCTGGGCATCGAGCGTGTAGTTGCCGGGTGCGGCGCGATTACCCTTGGCATTGATGCCGTCCCAGCTGAAATCGAAGTTGCCCGCCTGCCGCGTTCCCATATCCATCTCGCGGACGATGGCCCCGCTGGCATCACGGACGGTGACTTTCACCGTGCCGCTCGCGGGCAGCAGTGCAGTGATACTGGCACTGCCGGTGTCCTTGATCGCCACCACATTGCCCGGCACCTGCACCTCGCGCCCGATCAGAGAGGCACCTTGCAAGGCCTGGTTGGCGGTGAGGCTTTCGGTGAGTGTGGCGAAGCCGGCGTTGAGCGATTGGATTCCGCTGACGGTGGAGAACTGCGCGATCTGTCCGAGGAACTGCGAGGCATCCATCGGTTTGAACGGATCCTGGCTTTGCAGCTGCGTGGTCATCAGCTTGAGAAAGTCTTCCTGTCCCAAACTCTGCTGGCTGGCGGCCTGCACCGGCTGGGCGATGCCGAGTGATTCATAAGGATTGACGGCGGTGGTCATTTCACTTTCCTAGGTTGAGCGTGCGCATCGTCAGGTCCTTGACGGTATTGAACACCTCGACATTGCTCTGGTAGCTGCGCGAGGCAGAGATCATGTTCACCATCTCCTCGACGACATTGATGCTGGGCGCGTAGACATAGCCCTCGCTGTCGGCGAGCGGATGGCCAGGCTGGTAGAGCTTTTGCGGCTCGGTGTTGGCGGTCTGCACATCCAGCACGCGCACGCCACTGGTCTGCCCCTCGGCATCGGTGGCGACCTGAAAAATCGGTTCGCGCGCCTGATAGACCGCGTCCGGTGAACCGGCAACATTGTTGGCGTTGGCGAGATTGCTGGCGGTGGCATTCAAGCGCACCGACTGCGCCGCAAGTGCGGAGCCTGCGATCTCGAAGATGCGGAACGTGCTCATCGGCTGGCTCATTGACCCGTGATCGCGGTCATCAGGCTGCGCACGCGCGAGTCGATGAAGTTGAGGCTGGCCTGGTACTTGAGTGCAGCCTCGGCGAACTGCGCCTGCTCGATCTGTACATCCACCGTGTTGCCATCGGCAGAGGGTTGCAGCGGCACGCGCCAGACTTCCTGTGCGCTGCCGCCTGCGTTCTGGCCCGCCACTGGCAAGTGTTGGACGTTGGTGGTGGCGAGTGTGCTGCTGCCTGCACCTGCGGCCTTCAGGGCCTGTGCGAAATCGACATCCTTCGCCAGGTAGCGCGGCGTATCGGCATTGGCGATGTTGCCTGCCAGCACATCCATGCGCGCCCGTCCCAGCGACAGGGCTTTGGCGTGAATACCGAACAGCGCATCCGACATGGCAGGACTCCAGCAAAGCAATAAGCTGCCTCCCTACAAGTCCCGTGCCTGCTGTCTCAATGCGGCACTTTCAACCGGTCGATCACCGCCTGCGCCAGCTCATCGGGGCTGAACTTGGGGATGAAGAGATCCGCCCCCACCCGCTGCACCATGGCGTTGTTGAACACGCCAGAGAGCGAGGTGTGCAGGATCACGAAGAGGTCCTTCAGGCGCGCATCGCGGCGGATTTCCGTCGCCAGGGTGTAGCCATCCAGGTCGGGCATCTCGACATCGGAGATCACCATGCTGATGCGATCCGTTACTTTCACGCCCTGATCGGCCATGCCCTGCAGGGTTTGCAGTGCCTCGCGGCCATCGTTGACCAGCAGGCACTCGATGCCCAGCTGGCTCAGTATTTTCTCCACCTGCGCGCGCGCCACGCGCGAGTCGTCGGCGACCAGAATACGGCGGCCATCGCGCAAGGCCTTGGCCTGATCCAGCAGCGTGCCGGAAATGGCGGGGGGCTCTCCCAGCACATCGGCCAGCACTTTTTCGACATCGACGATCTCGATCAGCTCGCCCCCCTGCCGCGTGATGGCGGTGAGATAGCCATGCGTGCCGCTGTCCGGCGGTGGATGCACTTCGCTCACGTCGATGTGGATGATGCGTTCTACCGCGCGCACCAGGAAACCCTGTACCGAGCGGTTGAACTCGGCGACGATCACATGTGCGGGGGCGTCCGGGGGCGTTGCCGCACCACCCACCGCCGCAGCGAGGTCGAGCACCGGGATGACGCGTCCGCGAATCTCTGCCACACCGCAAACGCGTGGGTGCGCCGAAGGCAGCCAGGTGAGCGCGGGCTTGGGGATGACCTCCTGTACCTTGAACACATTGATGCCGAAAAGCTGACGTTCATGCAGTGATGGAGCGGTGTCTCTGGAACACCGGGTGCGGGAGCTGCTGTGCGGGAGCACCTCAACTTGCTCGCTGCTGCGCGGCGAGGAGTGGGGCGCCCCCACGCGGAACAGCAGCAGCGCCAGCCGGTTGTGGCCCGCCAGCTGGGTGCTCTGGTCGATGCTGTGCAGCAGCCCGGCAGTGGCGGCAATGGTCATGGAGGTTGCCCGGTTTGGTCACTTGTTGACAGAGCAAGCGATGTGCCCCTATCGGCAGCCGAACACAGCAACTTGAGCACCCGTGGCCGCTGCACCGCTCGTTCCGCCGCACTGCATCGCTGGTCGGTCGATGCCCAGGGCGCGTACCGCAAGCCCTGAGTGCGTCCGCAAATTGCAGGGCGAGTGTCAAAGGATTCCCCATGCCCGGCGCGACCCTCACATGGCAGCACCCCGCGCGACTGCTGCGCCTGGCGCTGGTGGTCGGCCTGTGCTGCTGGGCGAGCATTGCGCTGACGCGCGGCGAGGGCCGTATCGCCGCCATCTGGCTCAGCAATGGACTGGTGCTGGGTCTCTTGCTCACCCATCCTCGCCACGACTGGCTGCCGATCATCGCCGCAAGCTTCGGCGGCAACGTCATTGCCAATCTGCTCATCAGCGATGCCCCGCTCATGGCCATGCTGATCGCCGCCTGCAATAGCGGCGAAGTACTGATCGCCGCGCTGCCACTGAGGCGGCGCTTTGGCGAGGCGCTCAATTTCAGCGACGGGCGAGTGCTGCTGTGGTTTGCGGCCTTCTGCGTGTTGCTGGCCCCTGCCCTCAGTGGCCTCCTTGCCAGCGCACTTCTGTTTGAGGGCGGCGACTTCGGCAAGATGTTCAGCATCTGGTTTGCCGCCGATGCAATGGGCATGCTCATCCTCACGCCACTGGTCGTGGCACTGCATCAGCAGGCGGATGTCACGACGCGCCCAGAGTGGCGCACGATGGCCCTGCCCTGGCTGCTGCTGGTTTCGTCTGGCGCTTTCGTGTTCACGCAGACCAGTTACCCGCTGCTGTTTCTGGCGTTTCCCCCGCTGCTGCTGCTCACCTACCGCTTTGGTCTGGCAGGGTCGATGCTGGGCGTGGGTACCATCACCCTGCTGGGCTTGCTGGGCACGCTCAACGGCCACGGCCCCTTCATGCTGATCGACACTGACTCGATGCGCACACGCATTCTCGTGCTGCAACTGTTTGTGCTCACCGCCACCGCCCAAGGCCTGATCGTGAGCCTGCTGCTGGCACAGCGCGAGCGGCTGACCCAGGCGCTGCGGCGCAGCGAGCAGAGCCTGCGCACCGTCACCGACAACCTGCCAGCGCTGATCGCCCACATCGACGCCGGCGAGCGGTACCGCTTTGTCAATGCACACATCGGGCAGGTGTTTGGCGGCGACCCGCAGCAGATGATCGGCCGCACCATGCGCGAGGTGCGTGGTGAGATTTATGCCGGCCTCGCCCCGCACATCGAGCAGGCACTTGGCGGCCAGCAGGTGACTTTCGAGAGCCATGCGCAGGTGGGCGGCAAGGATTGGCACTACCAGTCCAACTACATCCCGGAGCTTGCCGCCGATGGCCGCGT
>JAKFXK010000102.1 GCA_021731445.1 Nevskiaceae bacterium
CAGTTCCGCATCCACCGCAACGACATCGTTGCGGTGGATGCGGAACTGCGCAGTGCGGTTCAAGGCACGGCCATCCTCACGGCTGTTGTCGCCCAGCGGCTTGAACTCGCCCATGGACAGGGTGGAAAGCCGACCGGCCTCCACACCCTTGCTCAGCAAGTACTGACGGACGGCTTCGGCACGCTGGCTGGCGAGCACGATGTTGTAGGCCTCGCTGCCACGGTTGTCGGCATGGCCGGTGATCTCGATGCGTGCGCCCGGCGTGGCGGCGAGATAGGCCGCAGCCTCGTCGAGCTTGGTCTTGGAGACGTCGTCGATCAGCGCCACATCGGTGGCGAAGTACACCGGCTGGGGCTCGGCCAGCGCAGCCGGTGGCGGCGCAGGAGGTGCCACCACGACCACCGGGCAGCCCACTTCGTTGACGGCCGCACCCGGTTCGGTACCCGGACACTGGTCAACACCGTCGGAGACGCCATCACGATCCGAGTCCGCAGCGCAGTCACGGCGGCCGGTGGTGGGGTCGACGATCGACAGCTCGCAGGCCTCGATCGGTGCCGGGGTGTCGCTGGCGATCGCGGCACCAGACCACATCAAGGGCACCTGCAAGCCCAGCATCAGGCGGTAGTCGATCAGGATGTCCTTGTTGGCAGGCCCGGAGCGCTTGTTGTTGTCGTTGGCCAGCGCATTGGCCTCCGCGCGCACCGCCAGCCCGTACCAGGGCAGGCTGACCAGCGTGCCGAAACCGGCATTGACACCCAGGTGGGTGTGCTTGGCACCCAGCACATCTTCCTGCACACCGCCGATACCGGCGGTGACGAAGGGCTTGAACACGCCAAAGGCGCCGAAGTCCTGCACGTAGTTGACCAGCAGCGCAGTCTGGTAATCGCTGCGGCCATCCAGCGCCCGGTCACGGCCCACATCGTAGTAGCTGATTTCGATGGCGCCATGCTCGAGTTGCAGGGGCACACCGAAGGTCAGCTGACCACCGAGGCCATTGTCGGCACCCCGCTTGCTGTCGCTGATTTCATAGACGCCGGAACCGACGACGTAGTTGCCGTTCGTGCCTTCGTTGTTCACGGCCAGCACGGGGGCTGCGAATGCAGCGAGCGCCATCGCGCTGCAGAGTGTCTTTTTCATGCTCCAAGTTCCTTCTTTGTTGGTATATGGATTGCCCGCATATTAAAGCGCAAATCCATGAAGGTCGTGCGACTTACGATTCAACGCGCGAGTGCCGTCGCGCATTGCCGCACCAGTGCGGGGCCCCGGTAGATGAAGCCCGTATAGACCTGCACCAGATCCGCCCCGGCCCGGCGGCGGGCATCGGCATCGGCATCGCTGGCAATACCGCCGACACCGATGAGAGGGAAGTCCGGCCCTGCCGCCGCACGCAATCGTTGCAGCACTTGCGCAGCTCTCATGGCAACGGGCACGCCCGACAATCCCCCGGCCTCGGCGCCATGCCGATGCCCTGTCACCGCCTCGCGCGCCAAGGTGGTGTTGGTGGCGATCAGGCCATCC
Source organism: Nevskiaceae bacterium (assembly GCA_021731445.1). Taxonomy (GTDB): domain Bacteria; phylum Pseudomonadota; class Gammaproteobacteria; order Nevskiales; family Nevskiaceae; genus Stagnimonas. The sequence continues at coordinate 1,519 of JAKFXK010000102.1, forward strand.
ATGCCGTGCTTCTGTGCGAGATCAACCAGGCCGGGCAGCGCGGCATCCGGCAGATCGGGAGCGATTTTTACCAGCACCGGTGCGCGGCGGCCCTCGCCTTGCGCGGTGGCTTCGCGCGCCAGGGCGATTGCACCGAGCAGGGCATCGAGCGCGGCATCGGACTGCAAGTCACGCAGGTTCCGGGTGTTGGGACTGCTGATGTTGACCGTGATGTAGTCGGCGTGGCGGTGCAGCCGCTTCAGGCACAGCACGTAGTCGTCCGCCGCACGCTCGATGGCGGTGCCGGCGTTCTTGCCGATGTTGATGCCCAGCACGCCGGTGAATCGCGTACGGGTTTTTTCGAGCCGTGCCGCGAGTGCTTCCATGCCGTGGTTGTTGAAGCCCAGACGGTTGATGAGCGCCTGATGCTCTGGCAGACGGAACATGCGGGGCCTGGGATTGCCGGGCTGCGCACGCGGCGTGACGGTGCCGACTTCGACGAAGCCGAAACCGAAATGCTCCCAGGCCGCGAGGCACTCGCCGTTCTTGTCCAGGCCCGCCGCCAGACCAACGCGGTTGGGAAAGCGTAGGCCCATCACGGTGGCGGGTGCGATGACACGCGTCTGCCCCATCAGCGCACCCGCCAACGTGGGAAAGCGCGACAGCATCGCCAGGGTCAGTTCATGGGCGCGCTCGGCATCCAGGGCGAACAGCGCAGGTCGGGCCAGTTGATAGAGCATCAGGGTTTGAGGACAGTGAAGGTCAGGGTGGTGAAGTCGCTCTGCCAGTCCAGACCCTCGCGGGCGCTGGGGAGCAGTTCAGTGGCGCGCAGCAGCCAGCGTCCCGGCGCCAGCGGCGGCAATTGCACCCGGCCTTCGGCGTCGGTGGTGTTCGAGAACCGCTCCTGCCCACGGGCATCGACTGCCGCCAGCGCCAGGCCCGCCACCGGCACGCCGCCGCGCACGATACGAATGCTGATGGCCCCGCCCTGCGACAGACAGGGATCCCGCTCCGGCAAAATTTCAACGTCAAGGCCCAGGGGCTTGGCAAACAACGGCCCGCAGCCAGACGGGTTCGGTACCAGGGTCTTGGTGTGCTTGACGTATTCCTCGCGCCAGCGGCGCGGCACCGCGGCTTTGCTCCAAAGCTCGCGCAGTGCCGGGGCGGCATGAATCTCGTCGAGATAGTGCTCAACCTCGCGCTCGCTCAACTCCAGCGTCTTCGGCTTGAGCTGCACCGCGAATGCAGCCGCCTCACCCTTCGCTGTGGGTGCCCCGTACCGCAGTGAATGCTTCTGACGCTGCGGCGGTTCCAGCGTCACATCGCTCGTGCCGACGCGACCCCAGGTCTGGGCGACGCGCTCCGGCTTGATGGCGTAATCCAGTGCGGGGAACGCCATGCCACTGGTCAGGTGCAGTGCGCCCTTGCCGTCATCGGCAAGCCAGGTGTCGTGCGCAGCCAGCGAAGTGGCGGCAAGCATGAGGGCAAGGAGCAGCGATACGGTTTTCATGGCACCAGCGTTTGCAGAGACAGGGGCTGATCCGCTGTCGCTGGCGGTGCCAGTCGGTTACGCAGAAACGCAGGCAGCGGTAGCACACTGGCAAGCCTGCGGCGTACGGCCATGATCTCGCGGTGGAACAGATCGCTGCTGGCAGTCAGCGGCAACCGCAGAAGGGTGCGGCTGACATCGCGCAGCAGCAGGGTCTTGCGCTCACCCTCGTATAGCGAGCCAAAGCTGCCCCCAGCCGCGAACAGGGCGCGCGACAGGTGCAGGTAATCGCGCTGGATGACGAGGCCCGCCTGCTGGGTATTGCTCATCAGTTGCAGCACCGCCTGCCCGCGCGAATGCAGGCCTGCCATGCCCCCGCGCCGCAGCTCGCCGATAAAGTTGCGGCGGGTCAGCGGGGTCACACCTTTCTTCTTCAGGGTGTCGTCGAGTGCGGCCTTGATCTCTGCGCGACGCTTGCGGTTTTCCTCCGGCTGGGTGCTGACGGTGATGAGCGCATCGGCGAGCACATCGGTGTCGGCCAGCACGGCGCCGGCGAGGTAGTCCCAGACCACACCCCACTTGCCGTCGAGCGGTACCACATTGCCCCAGTCGATGAGGTGCAGCGCACCGTCGTTGCCGATCATCACATTGCCGGGGTGCAGATCGCCGTGCATCTCCTTGTAGACGAAGATGTGGTGCAGCACAGTGAACAGCAGACGCTCCATCACCCGGGTCTGGAAGCGCCGACGCTCGTGTTTTGGCATTCGCGCCAGTGCACGCGTGAGACTGGTGGCATCGGCGAGATATTCCATCTCCAGGATGCGCCTCGAATGGCCATAGAGCTGTGGCACGCGGAATAGCTGGGTCTTGCGGCTGCGCTCGTAGAAGCGCAGGTGATGGCGCGCCTCGCTTTCGAAGTCGAGTTCTTCCATGAAACCCGCCACGAACTCATCCACCTGCTCCTGCAAGGCGCGCAGGAAGGGGGCGAGCTTGCTGTGTGGCGCCCAGTACTGGGTGCTCATGATGGCGAGACCAATCGACAGCTTGCCGATGGCAAACTCGCGGTCGATGTTGTGGCGCCCAACCTTGATGACGACCGGTTTCAGCACCTCGACGCCGTTCTCGACGAAGGGCTTCTTGGCGAAGTAGACGCTGCCGATGGAGCCACTCTTCACCGGCCGCGCGGCATCGAACTCCAGGTAGAGTTTTTCCGGTGGCTTGCCGAAGCACTCCATGAAAGCCTGGCGCACCTCCTCCTCGCTCATCGCCGGCACGTCTTCGTGGAAGACCGCCAGCTCCTTGGCGATCTCGTCCGGCAAAAAATCGGAGTTGGCCGCAGCAACCTGCGCCATCTTGATGAAGAAGGGCCCGAACTCACGCACCATTTGGGCGACGATCTCTGCCTGCGCCTTGAAGTCTTTCGGATCGGTCTCGAAGAAAGGCTTGATGTAGCGGATGGCACGGATCTGCCGCCGCACAATCGCCACGTCGTTGCGCACGAACGCAGCGCGCCGCAGCACCTCACGCAACTGCCACTCGTTGAAGCGGCGACCCGCCTTCAAGAGGTTCACCACCTCGGTCAGCAGTGGTTCGTAGGTCTTCAAGACCAGCCGCACCATGTCGAGCGAAAGCTCGCCCAGGCCCTTCAACTCCGGCGCGGCGAACAGCTCGTCGAAGAAGTTCCAGAACTCCTGTACCAGCACCTCCGGCACCGGCACCGGCGAGCGCTGAAGCGACTGATCGACCACGAAGCGGATCAGGTTCTCGGTGGACTGCTCGTTGGGAATCAGCCCCCTCGCCCGCAGCCGTTCGGTGATACGGCCCGACTGCTGCACGATGGGATGTTCGTAGAGTTTCTCGAACAGCTTGTCGATGGCGGCTGCGAGCTGTGTCTGGCTGACATCATCGCTGGAGCCCAGCAGGCGGCCGAGCGGTACCAAGCCCATGCTGACCTGCCAGGTCGAGACCGTGATGCTGCCCAGCTCCCGGAGCAGGCCGCGAGGTTCACCCTGTTCGCTCACGGCGGCAGCAGATGTCCCAGCCGCTGCCGCTTGGTTTCGAGATAACCCGCGTTGTGGGCGTTCTCGCCGACGCGCAGCGGCACCCGATCAACGACCTCGATACCGTCTTTTTCGAGCGAGGCCACCTTGCGGGGATTGTTGGTCAATAGCCGCAGCCGAAACACTCCCAGCTCGCGCAGCAGCGCCACCGCGAGCGAGTAGTCGCGCGCATCATCCGGGAAGCCGAGCTGATGGTTGGCCTCGACCGTATCTGCGCCCGCATCCTGCAAGGCATAGGCGCGCATCTTGTTGCCGAGGCCGATGCCACGGCCCTCCTGCCTGAGATACAGGATCACACCACGCCCTTCGGCAGCGATGCGACGCATTGCCTCCTGCAACTGCGGCCCGCAGTCGCAGCGCAGCGAGCCGAGTGCATCGCCGGTCAGGCACTCGCTGTGCATGCGAAGCAATGGAGCAGGCTCGGCCTTGAGATCACCCAGCGTCAGCGCCAGGTGCTCCTTGCCATCGCCGGCACGGAACACGGTCATGGTGAAACTCGCTTCCGCAGTCGGCAGCAGCGCGGAGGCGATTTTTTCGAGTGTGGGCCGCGAGCCAGAAACCGGCGAAGGCACCGTGTCGCCGTTGCGCATGGCCGCGTCGGGCATGTTCAAGAGACCTTCAGGCACCCAGCCAGTTCTGACCACAAACGCGCAGTGTCTTGCCGTTGATACCCATAGCCAGCGGCGAGGCGAAGAAGGTCACCGCCTCGGCGATATCCTGCGGCAGACCACCCTGCGCGAGTGAATTGACACGCCGGCCGACCTCGCGGTTGGCCATCGGCATCGCCGCCGTCATCTGGGTCTCGATGAAGCCGGGCGCAACCGCGTTGATCGCCATGCCCTTCTTCGCAAGGATAGGGGCCAGTGCCTCGGCATAGCCGATCACGCCGGCTTTTGTCGCCGCATAGTTGGTCTGCCCGGCGTTGCCGCCGATGCCGCCAATCGAGCTGATGCAGACGAAGCGTGCACCGGGCTTCAAGCCCGATTGCAGCAGACGCTCGTTGATGTTGAGGATGGCACCCAGATTGATGTCGAGCACCATGTCCCACAGCGCGGGCGTCATGTTGCGCAGCATCTTGTCGCGGGTGACACCAGCGTTGTGGACGATGATGTCGGCGCCACCGAAGCGCGCGTTCAGCTCGCTGGCCAGACGCTCGCCAGCATCGGGGGCGGTCACGTCGAGTGCCAGGCCAACACCATTCAAGGGCGACAGTGTCGCGCCGAGCGCGCCCTCTTCCGCCGGGCGATCCATGCCGACCACCGTCGCACCCTCGCGCGCCAGAATCTGTGCGATGGCCGCACCGATACCGCGTGCCGCACCAGTCACCACCGCCACCTTGCCTGCGAGCGACTGGTTGCAATGCGCTGGTGCAGTGGCACCTTTGGGCGCATCCCCGACGGCCAGCACCTGGCCGGTCACATAGGCTGAATTGGGGCCGGTGAAAAACGCCAGCGGGCCAGACAGCCAGGCGTCGCCTGCACGGCTGACTTCCAGCAGGTTGGCGGTGGAGCCGTTCTTGCCGATCTCCTTTGCCAGCGAGCGCACGAAGCCGCGCAGACCCGCAGCCGCCGTGGCGGCCTGGACCGAATCGGTATCGGCTGTCGCACGCGCGAGCACCACCACGCGGGTGTTGGCGACCAGACGGCGCGCGCGGGGTTGGAACAACTCGTAGACCTGCTTCAAACCGCCGGTGCCGGCAATGCCGGTGGCATCGAAAACGATCACCGGCGCAATTGGATCGGAATCGCTGCCTTCGCTGTGCAGTTCAACACCAGCAGCCTGTGCGCCAGCCTTGACGGCGGCAAAGCCGGAATGGCCGGGCGCGACCTGCACTGTCGCACCCAGCGCACGCAGCGCCGCCAGTACGGCAGCACTTGCGGTGGCTGCGGCATCGGCGGCGATGAGGACTTTCATGCCGGCGAGCGGCGCAGCGGCATAGCCGCTTTCCGCACGCTGCAGGCGCGGCGGGGTCGGCAGGCCTAGCGAGCTGGCGAACTGCTTGCCGAAGGCGGAGTTGGTGAACTCAAGGTAGCGGTCAAGCATGGGCAGTCTTCAGGCAGGGGCGTGGAAATGGGGTGGTTATTATGCCGGTGGCACTGGCGGTGGTCGCGGCGATGCCTAACAATGTGCGGGTCACTGCGCAGATCAGATCAAAAAGCAGCCATTTAGGAGAGAGGGAACACATGAGCAAAAAGTTCTTGCCGCTTGCGGGTATTGCCGTCGCGCTTGCCATCGCCAGCTATCTGGTGTTGTCCCTGCTGTTCCCGCACAAGAAAGAAGTGCTGGTGGACGCCGGGGTGAAGGCCGAGGACGTGTTCAGCGCGCAGGTCAACGAAGCGGAGGCGCAGCCCACTGCGATCACGGCGGAACAATCCGATCCCTCCACACCCGCAGCGACTGAATCCGTCAGCACCGAGGAGGTGCCTGCCGAAGCCGTGCCGACCGAGACTGCTGCCGAACTGCCATCAGAGCCACCCGCCGAAGTGGCCAGCGAACCCGCCGCCACCGAGACGCCTGTCGAAGCGGTGCCGGAGACTGCCGTCGCCGAAGTTGCACCGGCGGAACCGCCAGCGCCTGCCGAGGCCGGCCCCGGCCTCAGT
>JAKFXK010000087.1 GCA_021731445.1 Nevskiaceae bacterium
TCCCCTGGCCGGCTGCTGGCCAATGTTGGTGCAGTTCCCGGTGTTCATCGCGCTGTACTGGGTGCTCAACGAATCGGTCGAGCTGCGTCAGGCCGACTTCGCCTTGTGGATCAATGATCTCTCTGCACCGGATCCGTTCTATGTGCTGCCGGTGCTGTTCGGCATTTCGATGTGGTTGCAGCAGAAGCTCGGCGGCCAGATGGCGACGATGGATCCGATGCAGCAGCGCATGATGCAGTTCATGCCGATTGCGCTCACCGCCTTCTTCGCGTTCTTCCCCGCCGGTCTGGTGCTGTACTGGTTCGTCAGCAATCTCATCAGCATCACCCAGCAGTGGGTCATCACCAAAAAGATCGAGAGCGAACCGGCCAAGGTGGTCGTCGCTAAAAGGTAGTGCCAACGCCGCGCACCGAAACCATTGCTGCCGTTGCCACGGCAGCCGGTCGCGGTGCGCTGGGGATTGTCCGGCTCTCGGGGGCGCAGGCGTTTCGCATCGCGCAATTGGTGGTGGGATCGCTGCCACCGAATCGCCAAGCTGGACTGCGGCACTTCCGTGATGGCAATGGCGATGTGCTCGACCAGGGGCTGGTGCTCTGCTTCCCCAGCCCCGCCTCGTTTACGGGTGAGGATGTGGTCGAGCTGCAAGGCCACGGCGGCCCGGTCGTCCTGACCGCACTGCTGGCCACGCTGGTGCAACACGGCGCCCGCATCGCCCAGCCCGGCGAGTTTTCAGAACGTGCTTTCCTGAATGGCCGTATCGATCTCGTGCAGGCCGAGGCAATTGCGGATCTGATCGACGCTGCCAGTGTGCAGGCGGTTCACGCAGCGCAGAAGACACTCGATGGAGTGTTCTCCGAACGTCTGCACCGTGCCGCAGTCGGCCTCACCGATCTGCGTGTCTTCGTCGAAGGTGCGCTCGACTTCAGCGACGAAGACATCGACTGGCTCGCTGACGCCAAGCTGGCCGAGCGACTGCACGTAATCGAAACACTGCTGCTGGAAACCCAGCAACAGGCGCAACAGGGCCGCCGCCTGCGCGAGGGCCTCACCGCTGCCATCGTCGGCCAGCCCAATGTTGGCAAATCCACCCTACTCAATGCGCTGGCCGGTTTCGATGCCGCCATCGTCTCCGAGCAGGCCGGCACCACCCGCGATGCCCTGCGCGAGCATCTCGTCCTGGGCGGCATGCCGCTCACCATCATCGACACCGCCGGCCTGCGCGAGACCGACGATGCGGTGGAGCGCGAAGGCATCCGCCGCACCCGGCTGGCGCTCGAAAAAGCCGAGCTCGCCCTCTTCGTCGTCGATGACCGCTACGGCATCACGCCCGCCGACGAAGCACTGCTGCAAAGCCTGCCGCCGATGCCGCGCCTGGTGGTGCGCAACAAATGCGATCTCGCAGGCCGCGCGCCCGAAGTGCTCAATGAAGGCGTCACCCGCACCGTGCGCCTCGCCGCCAAAGCGGGTACAGGCCTGGATTTGCTCACGGCCGAACTGCAAGCTCAAGCCGGATTCGCCAGTGGCGGCGAAGGCGTGTTCCTCGCGCGCGCAAGACATCTCGAAGCCCTCGCCACTGCCCTCACCCACCTGCAACGCGCCCGCAGCCAGCTGGCGGCGCGCACCCATGCCGAAATCGCCGCCGAAGAACTGCGCCTCGCTCAACTCGCATTGGGCCGCATCACCGGCGAGCAGAACAGCGACGCGCTGCTGGGCGAGATTTTCCGCCGCTTCTGCATCGGCAAGTGACAGCGTCCAGGCGCACCGCTAACGTGTGCGCATGAAGCTCTACGCCTATTGCCCGCAGTGCGCTAAGCCCCTCATCGAGGCCGAGCGTGGTGATCGCCTGCGTCGCGTTTGCCCTGATAGTGCCTGCGGCTTCATCCACTGGGACAACCCGGTGCCTGTGGTCGCCGCCGTGGTCGAACACGAGGGCCAGATCATCCTCGCCCGCAACGTCGCCTGGCCTGCGAATTTCTACGCGCTCATCACCGGCTTTCTCGAAAAGGGCGAGTCGCCGGAAACCGGCGTGCAGCGCGAAGTGGAGGAAGAGCTCGGCCTCGTGCCGCAGGGTGCGAGCTACATCGGCACCTACGATTTCACCCGCCAGAACCAGCTCATCATCGCTTATCACGTGCCCGCCACCGGCACCGTCAAGCTCAATAAAGAGCTGGCGGACTGGAAGCATGTGCCGTTCGAAAAGATTCGCTACTGGCCCGCGGGCACCGGCTATGCGCTGCGCGACTGGCTGCGCACGCAGGGATTCGATCCGCAGCCGATGGCCTTGCCCAGCCGCTAAATCTCTGTGGAGCGGTTCAGGCCAACCGGCGCGCACCATCCACCGGCACAATCGCGCCGGTGATGTAGGCCGCCGCATCGGACAGCAGCCAGGCCACGGCACTGGCCACGTCGCTGGGCGACCCGTGGCGGGCCAGCGGCACGCGCTCCAGTTGCAGCTTCTTGTCGGCAAGGTCGAACTGCTCGGCGGCAGTCGGTGGGTCTCTTACCTCGGCCAGGATGTGGCCGAGTGCAACGCCATTGATACGCACGGCGGGAGCAAGCTCCACAGCCAGCGATTCGGTCAGCGACCACAGGGCATCTTTCGCCGCCGTGTAGGCAGAAAAACCGGCGCGTGGCTGATGGCGTGAATGCACGTCGAGCAGATTCACCACGGCCCGCAATGCACCCGCAGCAAGCGCGGCCTGGGTCAGCAGGAACGGCGCCTTGAAATTGGTGCTGAAAAGATCGTCGATGTCCTGCTCTCCGGCATCGCCGAAAGGCGTGGCGAAGTAGCTGGAAGCGTTGTTGACCAGCGCAGCGGGAGCGCCCATCCGGGCGCGCACGGCATCGAGCAAGCTGACTGCAGCACGCGGCATGCGCAAATCCGCCGCGAAAACGGCCGCACTGTCCGGCCGCAGCGCGTTGAGCCTGACCGCGAGCGCATCCGCTTCCGGCCGCGAGCGGAAGCAGTGAATCGCCACCCGCCAGCCATCGGCATGCAATCGTGTGGCAATGGCCAAGCCGATGCGCCTTGCGGCGCCAGTCACCAGTGCCACAGGGGCATCGTTCAAGCTAGTCTCCGCGCTCAATTTATGGGAAGGACATTAGTGTGAACGACTGGCTCGCCGCCGTGCTGCTCGGCCTCATCGAAGGGCTCACCGAGTTCCTGCCGATTTCCTCCACCGGCCACCTGCTGATCGCCCAGGAATGGCTGGGGCGGCGCAGCGATCTGTTCAATGTCGCCATCCAGGCGGGTGCGATTCTCGCAGTCTGCCTGGTCTACCGGGCCAGGCTCGCCAGCCTTGCCACTGGCTGGCGCGTGAAGGAAAACTTCGACTACATCGCCAAGGTGTCAGCGGCTTTTCTCATCACCGCCATGCTTGGCCTCACGGCCAAGAAGCTGGGGGCCGAGCTGCCGGACAAGCTCACACCGATCGCCATCGCACTTATTGTCGGCGGCCTGGTGATTTTCGCGGTGGAGGCCTGGGCCAGGAAGCAGCCTGTGCGCGAGACACTGACCTGGGGCGTGGTGCTTGCCGTGGCGGTCGCGCAAGTGCTCGCAGGCGTGTTCCCAGGCACCTCACGGTCGGCAGCGGCCATCTTTGCCGCGATGCTGGCGGGCCTCACTGCGCGACCCCGTGCGGCGGAGTTCGCCTTCCTGGTCGGCATCCCCACCATGTTTGCGGCCACCGGCTACGAACTGCTGAAGGTACTCAGGGATGGTGGCGCGACCAGCGCCGAACCCTGGGGCCAGCTCGCCCTTGCGTTCGGGGTCGCGGCGGCCACCGGCTTTGCGGCGGTGCGCTGGCTGTTGGGTTTTATTGGCAACCACAGCTTCGTGCCGTTTGCCTGGTACCGGCTGGCGCTGGGTGCGGGCCTGCTGGTCTACGCCAACAGTTAGAGGGTGTTAAAGGCTTGAGCATTGCTGCGTTTCTGCCCAAAAAGCCGCCAGGCAAGGCAGCTGGCCGAAGGCTTGGTGGTTCCAAGTCGAGGTCAGCTAACGCGGCATGGCGGCTTTTTGGGCAGAAACCCTTCGGGGCGGGACTGTATTGGGGCATTGCGGCGTCACAAGACTTGCGAATGGAACAACCATTCGCTGCGCCTCGTTCCTTGCACTGCGCAAAAACTGCCTTCCGCCGCAGCGATGCTCAAGCCTTTAACACCCTCTAAACCCTGCTGCGCAAAGCCCGGATGTCTTCCGCGTGCTTGAGGCGCGTATTGCGGCGGAACTGCGCTTCCTCGAATCGGCGCTGCTCGCTATAGCCCTCGGTCGTCAGCGGCGGCACCGGGCGCGGCTTGCCGTTGCCATCCACCGCCACGAAGGTGAGATAGGCGCTGAGGATATGGCGGCGCACGGTGCTGCCGATGCACTCGGCTTCCACACGCACGCCCACTTCCAGCGAGGTATTCCAGGCGCGGTTGACACTGGCCGCGAACACCAGCACATCGCCCTTGCGTGCCGGGGCCATAAAGTGCACGGCATCGACGCTGACGGTGACGCAGACACCGCCCGCATGGCGATCCGCGACGACCGCTGCGTAGCGATCCATGTGCGCCATGATGAGCCCGCCGAACACGGTCTCGTTGGAATTGAGATCGTTTGGAAAGATCATGTAGACCTGTTCCCGCACCGCCGAAAACGCAGCGCTGCGGCTGGTCAGTGCGACGCTACTCATCCGGCGCGGGCCGGACCCGCAGCGGTTTCCAGGAACACTTTCTGACTGCCCGGCCTGCGGCGCACGGCAAAGCGCGAGCCATCGCGCACCCGGATACAGCCCTCGCCCAACAGCGGGCGCGAGCCGCCTTCGTCGGAAACCCCTTCCAGCCGGTAATGCAGCAGGCCCGGACGCGGCAGGGGCACAGCCACGGCGACGACCGTGCGCTGCTCGTCCACCGCGATCTCAGCCACAGCCAAACCCTCGATGGACAGGGTGAGCTGCTCGTACTGCTGGTCGCGGCCCAGTGTGTTCTGGATATGCAGGGTCAGCGGTGCATGGCGTGAAGAAAGGCGGCGGCTGACACCCTTTGGGGGTGCTGCGGCTATAGCGACCTGTTGCGGGACAGCTGCTGCGGGCGGGGACTTTGCCGTCGCGGCGGTATAGCGCGGCGCGGTGGGCATGGCCGGTGCGATGGCGGCTGCCACCCCGCGCTCACTCAGAGGCTGGCGCACCTCGGTCTCATGCAGTGCGGCGCTGCCGGAAATATCTTCCTGCTCTGCCTCATTGCGCGCCTCGTCCTTGCCAGGCCCACTGGCGGTACTGGCGGCGGTGCCCACCGTCGTGACGGCTACGGCATCATCCTTCACGGACTGCGCCGTCGCCGCTTCGGACGCGGCGGCAGTACTACTGCGCGTCTCCGGCGGGGGGGATAGGGTCGCGGGGGCAGCAGCGGAGATCCAGTCCGTCTGGCTATCCGGCAGGCGGTAGACCGCATAGGCCGCGCCAAGGGCTACCAGCGCAATCATGGCCATCAGCGCTCGGCCCGGCAGATGCAGCTCCGGGCTTTCCGGCCCGCTGACGTGGCCGGTGACGACAACCCAGACCGAGTAGAAAGCAACAACCAGCAGGACCAGTATGGCGATGAGGGACAGCAGCATGTGCGTTCTCGGTGAACGAATGTCGCAAGCGTAGCCTAGCCGCTGGATGGCAGCATGTGGTCAAGTGTATTGACGACGGCTATTCAGAGACGGTTCAGGCGGCGCTGAAAATGTGGGCGCGGGTTTGAAGCGTCGTGCTGTCAAGCCTCACGGAGCCGCTCATGCGCAAGATTTCCCACTACATCCTCGCTGCCTTTCTGCTTTCTATGCCACTGGCCGCACAGGCAGGTGATCGCAGCGATGCGGTAATCGGCAGCATCATCGGCGGTGCCACCGGTGCCGTGATCGGCAACAACCTGGGTGGCCGCGACGGAGCCATCGTGGGTGGCGCGATTGGTGCGGCGGCAGGCGTGGCCATCGCCACTGACGGCAATAACCGTGGCTACAACAGCGGCTATCGCAATGACGCTTATCAAGCAGGGCGCGATCACGACCGCCGCTATCGCCGCGACCATCAACGCTACGACCGCTACCGCGAACTGGTCGTGGTTGAATCGCCGCGCCACTACTATCAGGGCAACGACTTCGTCTACGGCGTGCCGCCACGCCACGACAATGGCCGCCGTCGTGGCTGGGACGATGATCGCCACGACCATCATCGCCACCGCGACCACTGCCGTCATGATCGGGGCCGCGATGTGGTCATCATCCAGCCTGCGCCCCGCTACGCCTATTCGTATCCGCGATACCGCTGAGACCATCCCGCGCGGCAAAAAGCCGACCATGGTGGTCGGCTTTTTGCCGTGCGGGATGGTCTCAGGCGCGCGTCCAGCTCACCTCACCCCGTGCCTGACGCGCCAGCACGCGGCTCGCCACGAACAGCAGATCAGACAGGCGATTGGCGTAGTGCAGGCCGTGGATGTTCACACCCTCCATCTCGTGCAGCGCCCACAGCGCCCGCTCGGCGCGGCGTGCGACCGAGCGTGCCAGATGCGCCCTGGCACCCGCCTCGCCACCACCCGGCAGCACGAACTCCTTCAAGGGTGGCAGCGCGTCGTTGAGTTCCAGCAAGGCCTCATCGAGCCGCAGCACATGCGCCTCGGTGATCAGTGCCGCAGGCGGCATCGATAGCTCGCCGCCGAGATTGAACAGCTCGTGCTGGCAGGGTGCCAGGTGGTCGCGCACGGCCTGCGGCAGCACCGCTTCGAGCAGCAGCCCGAGGCAGCAGTTGAGTTCATCGATGTCCCCCATGGCGGTGACGCGCGGGTGGGTCTTGGCGATGCGGCTGCCGGTGGCGAGCCCGGTTTCGCCCTTGTCGCCGGTGCGCGTGACGATCTTCGATAAACGATGGCCCATGTGTTGATCCTTAGCTCTGCAAATAAAAAGGGCGCGGCTATCAAGCCGCGCCCCCGCATCATCGCTCAAGCCTTCAGTAGTTGAATTGGTACCTGAGTGTTGCGTAGCCCGATGCCCCCGGCTGGCGGTAGCCATTGGCGGTCTGGTACTGCTGGTCCAGCACGTTGTCGGCGCGCAGGGCCAGGCTCAGGCCTTTGATAAGGTTCACCGTGGCACTGAGGTTGACCAGCGCGTAACCGGCATCCTTGGTGCGGGCAAAGGTTTCGTTGTCGATATCCGCCCGCTTGCTGGTACCGAGCACATCCGCACCCAGGTTGAAGCGGCCGATCCGGCGCGTGAGGCTGGCCGTGACGCTCTGCTTGGCGCGGCGCAGCAGGCTGCCGCCCTCGTCGCAGTCGTTCGGCGAGAGCGCCATGCCCCCATCATCGGTC
>JAKFXK010000093.1 GCA_021731445.1 Nevskiaceae bacterium
CGCCCTCGATCAGTGCCCCAACACCCCGCCCGGCACGGTGGTCGATGCCACGGGCTGCCCGCCACCTGTCCCCGGCGTCAATCCTGACCTCGATGGCGACGGCGTGCTCAACGAACTCGACAAGTGCCCGGGCACGCCGCCCAGCTTCAAGGTCGACGTGGTGGGTTGCATGGTCGAACAGACCGTCGCGCTCCAGAACGTCAACTTCGAGTTCGGCAGCGACCAGCTGACCGCAGGAGCGATGAGCATCCTCGATGGCATCGCCGGCAGCCTCTTGGCGCAGACCTCGGTGAAGGTGCTGATCACCGGCCACACCGACGCACTCGGGCCGCAGTCCTACAACCTGTCGCTGTCGCAGCGTCGCGCCAAGTCGGTGATGGTGTTCCTGGCCGGCAAGGGTGTCGAAGTCACCCGCCTTGCCGCCGAGGGCGAGGGCGAGTTCAGCCCCATCGCCAGCAACGACACGGAAGAGGGCCGCGCCCAGAACCGCCGCGTCGAGTTCAAAATCACCGCGCAGTAAGCGGCAAAAATGAGCCGGGCCAGTCTTGCGACTGGCCCGGTTTTTTTTGTCCGCGACGCCTGGATTGCCGATGCTGATCACACGGACAGATCACTCAAGGCACGGCGAAACGAGCTCGTTCCGGCGTGATTTTTTCCAGCGCGTGCCGGTAGCCCTTCTCGGCAATCTGGTCGAGCAGCTTCCACTCGAAGGTTTGGATGCCAGCCACGGGCATCCGCAGGTATAGGTCGGCGTACGCCGCACGCGCCTTCACACCGGACTCCGAAGTGAGGGTTGAAACGCGGAACAGGATGTCGATGAGGCTCACCCGCTTCGCCCCGTTGTGACTGCGGAACACGGCATCAAAATCCGGACCCTCGACACCCGGGGCAGCGATGCTGCCCTCAGTGGACACATCGCTGGCGATGATCGGCCCGCGGCCCAGGGCCTGCATCACATCGGTGGGCAGGCTATTGACTACCGCACCATCGGCCAGGAGATCGCCGCGATACGCCACCGGCGGTGCCACACCCGGAATACACATGCTGGTGGCGACCCAGGCGGCCAGCGGGCCCTCGGTATGCACCATCGGTGCTCCCTTGGTGAGATTGGTGGTGACGCAGAAAAACGGTTTCAGCAGGCTTTCGGCCTGTGTGTCCCCGAAGATTTCCAGCAGCCGCCGCCTGAGCTTCTTGCCCTCGATGAGAGCGACACGCGGGAACATGTAATCGCTCAGCAGGTTGCGCCGCACGAAGGTCTCGCGCAACACCTCGCTGATTCCGCGCCAGTCCATGCCCATCGCATGCAAGGCAGCGATGAAGCCACCCATGCTGGTGCCGCCGATGAGATCGACAGGCAGCGCCATTTCATCCAGTGCACGCAACAGCCCGATGTGCGCAAAGCCGCGCGCGCCGCCACCGCCCAGCACGACACCGAGGCCATGCCCGGTGAGCTGACGGGCGATGCTGGCCATGTCGCGGTGCTGGTCGGGCCGCAAAAAATAGTGGCCCTGTGCACGATAGGCGCGCCGCCAAGCCAGGCAGGCATCCGCGCCTTGAGTGTGCAGCAGCATCACATCGACAGGCGCACGCAGCTTCTGGGCCTCGAGAGCAGCCACCCGCGCCATATCCGGAGCCTCGTGTGCACGGCCCAGCACCAGCACGCGGTCGGCCTGATGCAAGGCACGCTGATGCCAGGCGGCGCTGCCAGTCGTGTCGAAAACCAGATAGTCGTGGCTGGCTTCCAGCCGGCTCAGCCACTCCAGCAACAGGGCATCGGCTGCGCTGGCGTTGCTGGCGGTGCTGGAGGCCCCAGCGCCAAGTGCCGCGTCGACACCTGCGGCGTCGATGCGTGCCACCTTGCCCAGCGAGGCGAATTCGCGGCACAACGATACCGCCAGCGCGGCTGTCGAAGCCGTGGCATCGCCTGCGACGATGGCAAAGCTGCGTGTCTGCCGCAGCGTTTGCAGCTTGGCCTCGCGTGCGTTCTGCCGCAGCCGCGCGATCAGCACCTTGCTGATGGCCAGCAGTGCTGCGGGATGATCGAGGATGAAGGCATGAAAGCTTTCGCGGCCGAAGCGATAGAGCAGGCTGTCGCGGCGCGCGATCACCGTCGCACCGCGTGGCTCGCCGGAGAGCACCCCGATCTCACCAATGGGCTCGAGCCGTCCGATGTTGCCAGCGATCTGACCATTGGGCAGTTCGGCATAGAGACGGCCTGCGGCCACCAGGTACAGCGCCTTTGGCTCGTCACCGATGGTGAATAGCGACTCGCCGCCGCGCACGGTCACGCACTCGGCACAGGTCGCCAATGTATCCAGGGCCACTCCGCCAAGGTCACCGAACAGCGGACTTTCCGCCAGCGTGGCGCGGATGGCAGCGAACTCTGCGGTGGCGGGATTCATGCGCGAGTGTAGGTGCGTGCGTTTTCGGTTGCATGGTAGCGCTCTGCAACTGCTGCACCAGCCAACACCAACAAAAAAGCCCGGCACGCCTTGGCGTACCGGCTGGTTCAGACGTACTGATATCAGGGATTCTTGACGTAGAACGTGTAAGCGCCAGAACCGGAGTAGCTACGGATGCGCCAGCGGTAGGTGCCCGCCGTGCCGTTGTAGATCACGTCCTCGCTGCTACCGTTGGTTTCGCCGCGACCGACGATGCTCCAGGTGGTGCCCAACAGGCCGCTGCTACTTTTCTCGAGGAACAGATCGAAATCAGTCCCCGCAGGGCCCCGCAGATAACCCTTGAACGGCCCGCCATTGCTGGCAAAGCCGGTCGAGGAGGGGTCGTAAGCTGTGCCGCCGCTGGCCAGCGAGCCGGTCGTGCTGGTGCAATCGGCGCAGGGGCTGCCGCCACCACCGGGTGCTGCCGTGACCGTCAAGGACTGGCTGCTGGCATGGGTCTGGCTGGTGGTGTCGGTGACAGTCAGCGTCACCGTGTAGCTACCGGCTGCGGAGTAGGTCTTGCTCACCGCTGTGCCATTGGCGCTGCTGCCGTCATCGAAGTTCCAGACGTAGCCGGCAAGTCCAAAATCGTCGCTAGAGCTGCTGCCGTCGAAGTTGCATGCAAGATTGGTGCAGCTCACCGTGAAGGCCGCGACCGGTGGGTTGTCGACCGGCGTGCCGCCACCGCCACCGGTATTGGTGACGAAGAGCAGCTTGTTCGGCGAGCCGGTCTTGGCGTCGGTGACCACGCCGCTGGTCGCTTCCGACACCAGGGTGTCACGCACCGATGCAGGCGTTGCACCCGGATTGCGTGCCAGCACCAGCGCTGCGGCACCTGCGACATGCGGCGAGGCCATTGAGGTGCCGGAAAGCACCGAGCTGCCACTGTTGTTCTGGTAGTTGGCCGAGGTGATGTTGCTGCCGGGCGCGTAGATATCCAGGCAGCTGCCGAAGCTGGAGAACGAGCTGCGCGCATCCGTGTTGGTGGTGGAGCCGACCGTGATGGCCTCTGGCACCCGGTTGGGCGAGCCCGAGCAGGCATCGTTGTTGGAGTTGCCGGCAGCGACCGCCATCGCAATGCCACTGGCGATGGTGTTTTTCACCGCCGTGTCGAGTGCCGCCGAATTGCTGCCACCCAGCGACATGTTGGCGACGGCGGGCTTGATGCCGTTGGCCGTCACCCAGTCGACCCCCGCGATGACGCCGGAGTTGCTCCCCGAGCCATCACAGCCCAGCACGCGCACGGCGTGGACGGTGGCGAGCTTGGCAACGCCATACACCGTACCGGCCGCAGTCCCCGCGACGTGAGTACCGTGGCCGTTGCAGTCCGTGGTATTGGCTGCATCGGTGCTGCCTCCGCCGAGCAAGCTGCTGGTATTGGGTGCGAAGTTGCGGCCCCCACCAACGCGGCCTGCGAAGTCGCTGTGGTTGGGGTTCAGGCCGGTGTCGATGATGTAGACGTGCACACCTTGCCCTGCGCTGTCCGGGTAGATGTACTGGCCATCCATCGGTCGGGCGCGCTGGTCGATGCGGTCAAGGCCCCAGGTGGCCCCGTTCTGGGTGGCGACGGCCTGCAGGGTTTGATCCTGCTCGATGGCCGTGACAAGAGGGTTGAGCGCCAGCAATTGCGCCTGCAAGGGCGAAAGCCGCACCGCAAAGCCTCGCAGGGCGTATTCGTAGGTGTTGAGTACACGGCCGCCACCCACGAGCGCGAGCAGGCTGTCAGCCTGCTGTGCGACCGGCAGGTTGCTGAGCACGCTGCCATCGAGCGGCTTCTTCAGCGTGACGATGTATTGATTGGGGATGGGGGCCGCTGCGGCTGCGGAGAAGACAACGGTTGCGGCGATGAAGGCCGCGAGTTTGAAACTGCGCATGAAAACTCCGTGTTAGAGAAATGTCCAGTCCTTGACGACCAGATCGAGTATTGCGCAGGTTTTTGCCGTTTGGCTACCTCGCTGCGCCGATGGTCAGCTCGGCAAACGTGTCGCCATGCACAAAAAAAGCCCCTGCCCGCAAAACGCGGGCAGGGGCTTCGCATCTCACGGTCACGCGCCTGCGGGCGCGCTCCAGCCACAGGCCTGGCCCTCGTTCTGCTGCTTCAAGTAACCCATCAAGGGTGCGAAGTATTCGACGATGGCCGAGGCATCCATCTTCTTCGTGCCGGTGAGTTTTTCCAGTGTCTCAGGCCAGGGTTTGGAGGCACCCTCTTTCAACATCGCCATGAACTTCTCGCCGGCTGCCTTGTTGCCGTAGATGTCGCACTCGTGCAGCGGCCCCTTGAAGCCGGCCGCATCGCACAGCGCCTTCTGGAACTGGAACTGCACCACGAATGACAGGAAGTAGCGCGTATACGGCGTATTGCCGGGGATGTGGTACTTGGCACCCGGGTCAAAGTCTTCCTCGGTGCGCGCGATGGGCGGTGACACGCCCTGGTAATCCGCGCGCAGCTTCCACCAGCCGGCGTTGTAGTCGGTGGGCTTGATCTCGCCATTCATTACCTTCCAGCGCCAGTTATCCACCAGCTTGCCCCAGGGCAGGAAGGTGATCTTGTCCAGTGCCAGCTTCATCTGCGCGTTGATGGTGGCCTTGTCGTCGGTCTTCACGTCCTTGACCAGGCCAATCTTCTGCAGGTGCGTCGGTGTCAGCGAGAGGGTGATGGTGTCGCCGATGGCCTCGTGGAAACCATCATGCGCGCCGCCCTGGAAAATCGGCGGCAGGTGGTTGTACATGAGGTAGTAGTAGACGTGGCCCAGTTCGTGATGGATGGTCGAGAGCTGTTCTTCATTGGACTCGATGCACTGCTTGATGCGCACATCGCCAGCGAGGTTCAGATCCCATGCCGAGGCATGGCAGACCACATCGCGGTCGCGTGGTTGGGAGAGCAGGCTCTTCTCATAGAAGGATTTCGGTAACGCCGGAAAGCCGATGGAGGTGTAGAACTCCTCCGCCACCTGCGTCATCTTCACCGCAGCGGCGGCATCGGCCCTGCGCTCCAGCTCGGCCAGATCCTTCGCCGTCGGCTTGCCCTTGAAGCCTGCGAGCAGCGCCTTGTATTCGCCATCGCGGTGCGATTTCAGCACCGCCGACACGTCGAGATCGGAAACCCCTTTGTAGGGTTCCATCAGCGGATACAGATTGCTCCACTGCTGCGCCCACATGTTGCCCAAGAGATGCGCGGGGATCAGCCCATTCTTCGGCACCACCGCCTCGCCGTACTTGGCGTTGAGCTTGCTGCGCACATTGCAATGCAGCGCCTCGTAGAGCGGTTTCACCTGCCCCCAGAGCCGCTCGGTTTCGGCGGCAAACTCGGTCGGTGACATGTCGTAGCCCGCACGCCACATCTCGCCCATGTCGGGGAAGCCGCTCGCCTTCGCGGCCGAGTTCTGCAACTCGATGAAACGCACATAGTCCTTGCGAATGGGCTTCGCCGTTGCGTGCCAGCCGGCCCAGGCTTCGGCGATTTCAGCCGGTGAGTTTTTCAGTTCGACGTTGTCGATGACCTTCTCGATGGCTTGCAGGGTGAGACATTCCTCATTGCCTGCGGCCGACTTCTTGCACCATTTGCCGGTGCCGTAATTGGCTTCCATCTTGCTGCCGAGTTTGGCGACTTCTTCGCGCTCGGCGGGGTTTTCGGGCGCCGACGCGCCGACACGGATCAACGTCAGCGCACGAGCTGTCTCCGGCTTCAAATCCTTGAGCGCGTAGAAAGGCTTGGCCTTCTGCGCGATCTCGCCGGAGAAACCCAGCGAGCGTTCGTTGGCGCGGCTTGCCAAGAGCTGCGTGTCGTCGGTGATGAAGTTGGCTTGTACCCACTGCGCGGCGACGATATCCGGATACATCTTGCGGTAGTCGTCGTTGTACTTGGCGATGAAGGCATCGGCCTCGGCTGCGGTCGGACCGCTCTCAGTCGGTGCGGTGGTGACGGCATCAGGTGCTTCAGACTTGCCGCAGCCTGCGAGCAGCAGCATCGCGGCAGCGGGGATGAGCAGACGGTGGAACGTGGACATGGAATCTCCCTTTTTAGAAAGGACTGTGATGCGGCAGTGCCGCGAAAGGTTGCTTACTTGATATCGCCCATCAGCCGCTGCACGGGCTTGGCCAGCAGCAGCATGAAGATGCCCGCACCCGCCGCCGTGAAGAATACAAACTGGAAACGTGCCGACATGCCCGCCACGTCGTCCTGCGCCAGATGCCCAGCCAGCAGCCCCGCAATGAGTTTGCCGAGCGCGGAGGCGGTGAACCACATGCCGAACATCATCCCTTGATAGCGCGCGGGCGAGAGCTTGTTGACGGCAGCGAGCCCCACGGGCGACAGGCACAGCTCGCCCATGGTGTGGAACAGATAAGTCAGAAGGAGCCAGGTCGGGGCTACCTTCTCGCCCGCCGCCACATACACCGAGGCCCAGGCCAGCACCGCAAAGCCGATGGAGAGTTGCAGCAGCCCCAGCGCGAACTTGAGCGGTGTCGAGGGGTTGAGGTTGCGCTTGCTCAAGTTCACCCAGAGTGCGGCGAAAAACGGGGAGAGGATGACGATGAGCAGCGGATTGACGGCCTGGATCCACGAGGCCGGCATCTCCCAGCCCAGCACCATGCGGTCGGTGTGCTCCTTCGCAAACAGCGTGAAGCTCGACCCAGCCTGTTCGAAGCCGCTCCAGAACAGCGCCGCCCCCACAAACAGCACCACCACTACCAGCACCCGCTTGCGCTCGATGGGGTTCAATCCGCCAAACAGCAGCAGCCAGCCAAAGCTCGCCGCCGCCAGCAGCACGATGAA
>JAKFXK010000080.1 GCA_021731445.1 Nevskiaceae bacterium
GCACAGGCGCCGTGCCGGGGATGGCGCACCGAGGCGTACCGCAGCAGCCACACACCTTCCGCGCGCGCGCTGCGTGCCTGCTGCTGGCAGGCGCTGTAGTCGCTGGGGTGCGACCACTCGCCTGCATCGCGCCAAGGCGCGCGACGCAGGTCACGCGCGGGGCCACGGGCGGTGGCGGCAAACAGCGTGTGGGCGACGTTGCGCAGCGCCTTCAGGCCCTCGCTGTCGGCGACGAAGCGGCAGCGCCAGTAGCCGAGTTCGGCGCAGGCGGTCGCACCCTGCTCGGCCCCGTACCACACGCCGGGATCGGCCGCGGCGCGAAAGCGCGAGCCCTGCGCGGTGGGTGGATAGCGGAACGGCGTGAACAGCAGATAGTGCAGGCCCTCGCAGGCGGGCGGCAGCGGCGGCTTGCTAGCTTCGAGCAGGTCTTCCAGCAGATGCTGTTCGGCGAGGCTGTCGACCAGGGCCAAGGTGGCGACGCGATGCTGCGCCTCCACCATGCGCCAGAGGGTCAGCTCAATGGCGCGCGCGGGCGGCATCGAGGTAGTGCAGCACGCGCACCAGGCCCTCGGCTTGCAGCAGCAGGCTGTGCGGCGTGGCGGCGAGGCCGTGGTTGTGGCTGGTGAGCCAGGCGCGGCGGGCGTCGGCGTCGCCGCCGGTGAGGGCATCGAGCGAGCGGAACACGCGGATCAGGAGGGTGGCCAGCTCCCAGGGCTTGCTGCCAGCGGCGAGCTGCCATTGGCCGGTCATGAGCCGCGAGGCGGTCGGCGCGCTCAGGCCTAGCACTTTGGCCAGTTGCGCCTGGTTGAGTGTCAGCAGGGGCGCGGCACGGGCAACGGCCTTGGAGAGGGCGGCGGCGGCAAACTCACCTTGCGGCGGTGATTTGCGGGCAGTGTTAGTCAGTGCAACGACGTTGGACATGAGTGATTTCCTATGAAATCTGAAGGCAATATAAATTCTCAGGAAACAGTGTGCAAGCGCACTCAGGCCGCGAGCTGAACCAGTAAATCCCACGCATCGCTGCCGCCGTGTTCGTCGCTGACGGTGAACCACACCCGGGCCGCGGGCTGGGCGCATAGGCGAGTGCTACACCCAGCGCTCTACTGTCGAGGTAGGCGCTATCGGCGAACCAGGGTCGGAAGCCAGGAGAAATGAAGCGTAAACCCAACAGTTGCCAGCCAAAACCTGCAGCACGCTGGGTTTCGCTGCACTCTATCTAGCCTGCAGAATGGCGCCTTTTTCAATGGATAAGCAACATTCGCATGTGGCGGCTGCATCAATCGCGGAAGCGACGGGTGAGATCGTTGTAAGCGTCGATGCGGCGGTCGCGTAAAAAGGGCCACCAGCGACGTACGTTTTCGCTGCGCGCGAGATCCACATCGACCAGCAGCACATCGGGCTTTTCGCCCGCCTTGGCGATGAACTCGCCCTGCGGGCCGACGGCGAAGCTGTGGCCCCAGAACTGTGCGCCACTCAAGTTGCCAGTTGGGTCTGACTCATGGCCGACACGGTTGGCAACCAGCACGGGCAAACCATTCGCCACGGCATGACTGCGCTGGATCGTCACCCAGGCATCGCGCTGGCGGGCTTGCTCGTCGTCCTTATCGTCCGGGTTCCAACCGATGGCAGTGGGGTAGAGCAGCACATCCGCCCCCGCCAGCGCCATGAGGCGCGCGGCTTCGGGGTACCACTGATCCCAGCACACCAGCACGCCCAGCTTCCCGACGCTGGTCTGTATCGGCGTGAAGCCTCCGCGCATGACGCCATCGGCGTTGCGGCAAGCGATGTCACCAGGAGTGAAATAGAACTTCTCGTAGTAGCCAGGATCGTCCGGGATGTGCATCTTGCGGTAGGTGCCGGCGAGCGAACCGTCGGATTCCAGCACCACGGCGGTGTTGTGGTACAGCCCTGGCGCACGGCGCTCGAACAGGCTGCCGACGATGACCAGCTTCAGTTCCTTCGCCAGCGCGCCCAGCCATTCGGTCGAGGGGCCTGGGATGGATTCGGCGAGCTCGAAGAGCTCGGTCGATTCGTACTGGCAGAAGTAGAGCGAGGTGTGCAGCTCTTGCAGCAGCACCAGTTGCGCCCCGCCTGCTGCGGCAGCGCGGATGCCTTCTTCCGACATCTTCAGATTGGTGACGCGATCACTCGTGCAGGGTTGCTGGACGATGCCGGCACGCAGAATTTTCTTGCTCATGGGTCAGATTCCTTCGACAGCAGGGAGCTGCATGGTGGCGCAGTGCAGACTGCCGTACTGATTGATGAGGGCGCGGCAGTCCAGGCCAATTACTTCGCGGTTGGGGAAGTGCGGCTTGAGACGGCGCAGGGCTTCGGCGTCGGTAGTGGCATCACCGTAGGTGGGCATCAGCACCGCGCCGTTCAAGATCAGGAAGTTGGGGTAGCCCGCAGGCAGGCGCTTGCCGTCCTCGTCATGGATGGCGGGAGGGAGAGGCAGCGGCACCAGTGTGTAGGGCTGGCCGTTGGGCTGAGTGAGGGCGCGCAGCTCGCGTTTAAGCGCCGTCAGGTCTTCAAAGTGTGCGTCGCTCGCGTTTTCACAGGCCTGATAGGCGATGGTCGTTGCGTTGCAGAAACGGGCGATGGTGTCGACATGGCCATCGGTGTCGTCGCCGATGAGATCGCCTGCTTTCAGCCAGAGTACGCGCTTCACGCCGAGGCGGGCTTTCAGCTCATCCTCAATCTGAGCCTTGGAGAGATGCGGGTTGCGGGTGGGTGCGAGCAGGCAGCGTTCGGTAGTCAGGAGCGTGCCTTCACCATCGACATCAATGCCACCGCCTTCGAGCACGAAGTCGGTGGATTCAACCGGGGCGTTGAATGCGCTGAGGGTTTTGAGCTGGCAGGTGAGCGTGTTGTCGAGTGCGGCATCAAACTTGCCGCCCCAGCCATTGAAAGTGAAATCGAGCAGCACTGGCCTGCCATCGCGCAGCACGGTGATTGGTCCATGATCGCGAGCCCAGACATCATTGCTCTGCACGGGGTAGAGCCTGAGGTTGTGGCCGGTAGCGCCATGGGCAATCAGGTCGGCACGCAGGGCAGTCAAGTCTTCCTCGGTGCCGATCAGCACAGGCTGAAAGCGCGAGATGGTGACGGCGAGCCGTACGAAGTTGGCGCGTACCGCAGCGAACCAATGGGCAAAGTCACCAGCCGCCCGCGGCCAAGTTAGCTGGATGGCGGATTGGGGTGCCCATTCGGGCGGCAGGAAGACACTCATAGAGGCAGTCTTGACGAATGAAAACGGGGCGCAAAGCGCCCCGCTAAATGCACAGCCACTCAATTACCTTAGTTCATCGGTGCGCTGCAAGGCAGGCGGCCGCCCCGGCACCACCGTATCCACGACATGGCTGTTCTCGAAGAACACCGAGAAGCCGGGATAATCCCAGCGGGTGATCGGTGGCTGTTGCTTGCTGCCGCCACCGACCGGCTTGCGCTTGGTAGTGGGCTGGCCGAATTCACGCACCACGGCAGACATCGTGCTGCCCTTGCTGGGCTTGATGACAGGGGCGGCGATGTGTGATTCCGGCATCACGAGCACATCGGCCTGCGCGGTGAGCGACAGGGCAGGGAGCAGCAAGGCAAGGGCCAGAAAGGTCGAACGCATGTCGGCTACTCCGTGATTAAAGAATCAACGCGAATACTCTAGCAGCGCCGCCCGCGTGTTGACACTGCCAAAGCCCGCCCCTATCATCCGCGACCTCAAAAAACGGCCCCCAGGTTTTAACTCCCTGTGTGCCTACGTTGTTAAATGGTTTCATCTTCAACGCTGCCCACATCCGCATTGCGCGTGTGCAGTAAGTCCTAGGATCAGGAACAGTGCCAACAATCAATCAACTCGTGCGCGATGGGCGCACCAGCAAGGTCTACAAGAGCAAAGCTCCTGCATTGACCGGCAGCCCGCAGAAGCGCGGCGTCTGCACCCGCGTCTACACCACGACGCCGAAAAAGCCCAACTCCGCACTGCGCAAAGTCTGCCGCGTGCGTTTGACCAACGGTTTTGAAGTCACCAGCTACATCGGCGGTGAAGGTCACAACCTGCAGGAGCACTCGGTCGTCATGATCCGTGGTGGCCGCGTAAAAGATCTTCCCGGCGTTCGCTATCACACCGTTCGCGGCGCGCTCGACGCGTCGGGTGTGGACAAGCGCCGTCAGAGCCGCTCCAAGTACGGCGCCAAGCGTCCTAAGGCTGGTGCTGCTGCACCTGCTGCCGGCAAGAAGAAGTAACAGGAACTAGTCATGTCACGTCGCCGCACCCCCGAAAAACGCGAAATCCTGCCCGACCCGAAATTCAAGAGCGTCGTGCTCTCGAAGTTCATGGCGATGATCATGGAGGACGGCAAGAAGGCCGTCGCCGAAAAGATCATCTACGGCGCGCTCGATCAGATCGCCACCAAGAAGAAGACCGACGATCCGCTCGCCGTGCTCACCACCGCCTTCGAGAACGTGGCCCCTGCCGTCGAGGTGAAATCCCGCCGCGTCGGTGGTGCGACCTACCAGGTGCCGGTCGAAGTGCGTGCGGTTCGCCGCAACACGCTGGCCATGCGCTGGCTCATTGACGCTGCCCGCAAGCGCGGCGAAAAGGGAATGATGGATCGCCTTGCCGGCGAGCTCATCGACGCCTCCGAGAGCCGTGGTGCCGCCGTCAAGAAGCGCGAAGACACCCACAAGATGGCCGAAGCCAACAAGGCTTTCGCACACTTCCGCTGGTAAATCGGCGCGCTGTCCCCAGTATCAAGCTGATTGCAATCCGCGGCCCTGAAAAGCTGCGGATTGTCATTTGAAGATGGTCTAAACGACCCACTCCAGCCACCCGACCAAAGAGTTCCTCATGGCCCGCGCAACCCCTATTAATCTCTATCGCAACATCGGTATCTCCGCGCACATTGACGCGGGCAAGACCACCACGACCGAGCGCGTGCTGTTCTACACCGGTGTCAACCACAAGATCGGTGAAGTGCACGATGGCGCCGCCACCATGGACTGGATGGAGCAGGAGCAGGAGCGTGGCATCACGATCACATCTGCTGCCACCACCACCTTCTGGAAGGGCATGGCGGGCCAGTTCGACAACCACCGCATCAACATCATCGACACTCCCGGACACGTGGACTTCACCATCGAAGTCGAGCGTTCCATGCGTGTGCTTGACGGTGCCTGCATGCTGTATTGCGCGGTCGGCGGCGTGCAGCCGCAGTCCGAAACCGTGTGGCGTCAGGCCACCAAGTACAAGGTGCCGCGCCTCGCGTTCGTCAACAAGATGGACCGCATGGGCGCCGACTTCTTCAAGGTCGTGAAGCAGATCAAAGAGAAGCTGCGCGCCACCGTGGTGCCGATCCAGATTCCGATTGGTGCCGAGGAAAAGTTCGAAGGCGTGGTCGATCTCGTCAAGATGAAGGCCATCATCTGGAGCGAGGCCGACAAGGGCATCACCTTTACCTACGGCGAGATTCCGGCTGACCTCGTCGAGACCGCCAACAAGTGGCGCGCCAACATGGTGGAGGCTGCGGCCGAAGCCAGCGACGAGATGATGAACAAGTATCTCGAAGGCGGCGAACTGACCGAAGACGAGATCAAGGCTGGCCTGCGCAAGCGCACGCTCGCCCTCGAGATCTTCCCGATGCTCTGCGGCTCGGCTTTCAAGAACAAGGGCGTGCAGGCCATGCTCGACGCCGTTGTCGAATACCTGCCCGCGCCCACCGACGTGCCGCCCATCGATGCGCACGACGTCGACAACTACGAAACCATCATCCAGCGCAAGGCCGACGACACCGAGCCGTTCTCGGCGCTCGCGTTCAAGATCATGACCGACAAGTACGTCGGCGCATTGACCTTCGTGCGCGTCTATTCGGGCATCCTCAAGCAGGGCGACACTGTCTATAACTCGCGCAGCGGCAAGACCGAGCGCATCGGCCGCATCGTGCAGATGCACGCCAACGAGCAGAAGGCCGTCACTGAAGTGGTTGCCGGCGACATCGCCGCCTGTATCGGGCTCAAGGACGTGTTCACCGGCACCACCTTGGCTTCTGAAGCCAAGCCGGTGGTGCTTGAGCGCATGATCTTCCCGGAGCCGGTGATCTCACAGGCCGTCGAGCCGAAGACCAAGGTCGATCAAGAGAAGATGGGCATCGCCTTGTCGCGCTTGGCGCAAGAAGATCCCTCATTCCGCGTCAAGACCGACGAGGAAACCGGCCAGATCATCATGTCCGGCATGGGCGAGCTGCACTTGGAAATCCTCGTCGATCGCATGAAGCGCGAATACGGCGTCGAAGCCAATGTCGGCGCGCCGCAGGTGGCCTACCGTGAAACCATCCGCAAGACGGTCGAGCAGGAAGGTAAGCACGCCAAGCAGTCGGGCGGCAAGGGCCAGTTCGGCCACGTCTGGCTGCGCCTGGAGCCGGGTGAAGTTGGTTCCGGCTATGTCTTCGAGAACGAGACTGTCGGCGGCACCGTGCCGAAAGAGTTCATCCCGGCAGTGGACAAGGGTCTCAAGGACGCGATCAAGAACGGTGTCATGGCCGGCTACCCGGTGGTGGACATCAAGATTGTGCTCACCGACGGCAGCTACCACGAAGTCGATTCGTCTGAAATCGCCTTCCGCCTCGCCGCCAGCATCGCTTTCAAAGAGGGCTGCCAGAAAGCCAATCCGGTCATCCTCGAGCCGATCATGCTGGTCGATGTCGAGACGCCGGAAGACTACATGGGCGATGTCATCGGCGATCTCAACCGCCGTCGCGGCATGATCCTGGGTGCAGAAGACAACTTCGGCGCGAAGGTGATCCGCGCCGAGTTGCCGCTGTCGGAAATGTTTGGTTACTCGACTTCACTGCGCAGCATGTCGCAGGGTCGCGCCACCTACTCGATGGAGTTCCTGAAGTATCAGGAAGCCCCCCGCACCGTCACGGAGGCTCTGGCTAAAAAAGCCAAGGGCTAATCTTTACCCCAACCTATTTAACGAACGAAAGCACTAAGGAATCCAAGATGGCCAAGGAAAAGTTTGACCGCAGCAAGCCTCACGTAAACGTTGGCACGATTGGCCACGTGGACCATGGCAAGACCACCACGACGGCTGCCTTGACCAAGGTATCTGCTGACAAGTTTGGC
>JAKFXK010000028.1 GCA_021731445.1 Nevskiaceae bacterium
CGGACTAGGTGTCGGAACGGGGGTCGGCGTCGGAGTAGGGGCCGGGTCTGTTTTCTCGCCGTTGCAGGCTGAGATCAGCAGAGTGCAGATCACTATTCTGGAAAGCTGCTTGTGCATGGACAACCTCCTCGTTTTAGGACTTAGCCTTTCGAAACTACGGCCATTGTCAGACGTGAGATGCAGACGAGCTGGCCCTGTTCATCCTCGATGCGAATCTCCCACACCTGTGTGCTGCGACCGATATGGATGGGCCGGGCGGTGCCGGTGACGATGCCGCCCGTGACGCCGCGCAGGTGATTGGCATTGATGTCCAGTCCGACCGCGAAAGCCTCATTCGGTTTCAGGCACATATTGGCGGCCATGCTGCCGAGTTCCTCGGCCATCACCACGCTGGCACCGCCGTGCAGGCGGCCGTAGGGCTGCATGGTGCGGTGATCCACGGCCATAGTGCCGCGCACGTAGTCGGCACCGATTTCCGTCACTTTCAGGCCGATGTGGGCGCTCATCGACTGCGTGGTGCGCTGTTGCGCGCCCTCCGGGCCGGGGTTCCATTTCCAGATGCTCATGTCGGCTCCTTGGGGCTGAACTGCGAACGGCGTCACACCGGCTTGGGTAGACTGCGCGTCCGTTCGCTGTCCACTTTGCCATGACTGCATTGCCCCCTGTCCGAACTGCCCTCGTCGCCGGTGCCACTGGCGCCGTCGGCAGTGCGCTGCTCACCCGCCTGCTGGCAGATGCGCGCTATGGCACGGTCAATGTGCTGACCCGCCGCCCGCTGGGCCTGAACCACAGCAAGCTGGTGGAGCTGCCGCTGGATGATCTCGGCCCGGCCGCGCTGGGGGCCAAGCTGCTGGCGGAAGATGTGTTCTGCTGCCTGGGCACCACCCAGAAAAAAGCCGGTTCGCGGGCTGGTTTCGAGCGCGTGGACTATCACCTGGTGCTGGAGCTGGCGCGCGCCGCCCTCGCACAGGGTGCCAAGCAGTTTCTGGTGGTGTCGTCGGTGGGGGCTTCGCTGAAGGCAGCGTCCTTCTACCTGCGCGTGAAGGCGCGCATGGAGCAGGCCGTGCTTGATCTGGGCTACACCGGCACGCACATCCTCAGGCCCTCGCTGCTCATTGCCGCGCGTCAGGAATCGCGCCCCGGCGAGTGGCTGGCGCAGAAACTCGCGCCGCTGGCAGACCCGCTGCTGCAAGGCAGGCTCGCCATCTACCGCACCGTGCGGGCGGAAGATGTTGCCGATGCGATGCTGCGGCTTGCGCTGCGCAATATCGCCGGTGGCCACAGCCACCATCTGCCGCTGCCGGATTGAGTCTTTTAGTCAGTCCTGCCCAATGCGGTTGGGATGGATGGGCTTCGGCGGCTGGCGATGGGTATCGCCGCTGCCCGGCAGCTCCGGCTCGCGCAGACTGGCCAGCACAGGCGCGAGTTGCGGCTTGACCCCGCGCCACAGCGCAAAAGCCTCTGCGGCCTGTGCCACCAGCATGCCCAGACCATCGGCGATGACGACCGCGCCCTGCGATCTGGCCCAGGCCGCGAATGGCGCGTGCGCCGCGCCATAGCTCAGGTCATAGGCTGCCCCGCCCTTGGCAAGCACTTGGCCCGGCAGGCGCGGCAACGCGCCCGTGTGACCGGCACTGGTGGCGTTGATGACGAGATCGTACTCGTCGCCTTTCAGTGACAAATGCGTGCGCGGCACGATGTTGCCGAGCGGCTTGAAGCGTTCAGCCAGCTCTTCCGGCTTCCAGGGATTGCGGTTGCTGACCGCCAGCAATCCGGGATTGCCCGCCAGCAGCGGGGCAATCAGGCCGCGCGCCGCACCGCCGGCGCCGAGCAGCAGCACGGTCTTGCCTTCGAGCGCGAGGCCCAGCCGAGTCAGATCGGCAATGAAGCCCGCGCCATCGGTGTTGTCGCCCGCCCAGCCGGTGTCGGTGCGCGTCAGTGTGTTGACCGCGCCTGCCTGTCGTGCCCGCTCGCTGATCGACTCGCAGAGTGCCACCACCGCCGTTTTGTGCGGCAGCGTGACGTTGAGGCCGAGATAAGGCTCGGCGTGCAGCTGTTTCAAGGTTTCGGCGAGTGTATCGGGGGCTACTTCCAGCGCCTCGTAGCTCAGCTTCTGCGCCGTTGCCCGCGCGAAGGCGGCGTGGATGTAGGGCGACTTCGAGTGCGCAATCGGTTGGCCGATGACGGCATAGCGGTCGAGCTGGCTCATGCGTTTTCGTCCTTGAGCCACTCTGCCGCCTGCCTCGCGTAGTAGCTCAGGATGAGGTCGGCTCCTGCACGGCGGAAGCACAGCAGCGCCTCCATCAAGGTCTTCCTTTCATCCAGCCAGCCGTTGGCGATGGCAGCGCGCAGCATCGCGTATTCGCCGCTCACCTGGTAGGCCGCCGTCGGCATTGCAAACTCGCGCTTGACGCGGCTGACGATGTCCAGGTACGGCATGCCCGGTTTCACCATCACCAGATCGGCACCTTCGGCGATGTCCTGTGCGACCTCGCGCAGCGCCTCGTCACTGTTGGCCGGGTCCATCTGGTAGTTGCGCTTGTCGCCCTTGAGCGTGCCGGTCGTCCCCACCGCATCGCGGAAGGGGCCGTAGAAGCTGCTGGCGTACTTGGCGGCGTAGGACATGATCAACACGTTCTTGTGGCCATCGCGTTCGAGCACGCTGCGGATGGCGGCCACACGGCCATCCATCATGTCGCTCGGTGCCACCATGTCGGCCCCGGCACGGGCGTAGCACAGTGCCTGCCGCCGCAGGATTTCGACGGTGGGATCGTTGTCGACATTGCCGCCCGCATCCAACAGGCCATCGTGGCCGTGCGTGGTGTAAGGGTCGAGCGCGATATCGACCATCACGCCCAGGCCCGGCACCGCCGCCTTGATCGCCTGGATCGCGCGCGGCACCAGGCCATCGGCATTCAGTGCCTCGCGGCCATCGTCGGTTTTCTTTTCCGCAGGGATCACCGGAAACAGTGCGACCAGCTTGATGCCCAGCGCGTGCAGGGCGCGGCACTCGTCCACCAATTGCGGCATCGTCAGCCGCGAGACACCGGGCATGGAGACAATCGGCCCCGCCAGCGGGCCTTCCGCCACGAACAGCGGCTGGATGAGATGCTGCGGCGCCAGATGGGTTTCGCGCACCATGTCGCGGATGAAGGCGGCTTGGCGGGTGCGGCGCAGGCGGCTTGCGGGGAATGGTCCGGCGTTCAATGCGGTCTTCCAGAGGGTTCGTCGAGAACGGGATTATAGAAACCATGACCTTGCAGGGTGCTGCTGACGCGCTGTGGCGGATAGCCCCGGCGCTGCTGGTGCTGGCGACACTGCTGCTGGCCGAGTGGTGCTGGCCCTGGCGCGCCGCACAGCCGCGCCGCTGGCTGGCCAATGCATTGCTGGGCGGACTGTCGTTTCTGCTGGTACTGCTGCTGCCGCTGGCCTCGATGACGGCGGCGGCGCAATGGGCGGGGATGCAGCATTTCGGCCTGTTCAATCTCATCCCGTCGCCGCTGTGGCTCAGCGTGCTGCTGTCGGTGCTGCTGCTCGATCTCGCGCTGTACTGGCAGCACCGTGCCCTGCACTGGGGCTGGCTCTGGCGGCTGCATCGCGTGCATCACCTCGACCCGATGCTGGATGTGACGAGCGGCGTGCGCTTTCACCCGCTGGAGGCCATCGCCTCGGCCTTCTACAAATCGCTCATCGTCGTGCTGCTCGGCGCACCGGTCGCCGCTGCCGCGCTGTCGGCCTCGCTCACTTTGCTGGCAAGCCTGTTCGCGCACGCCAACATCCGCCTGCCAGCGCAGGTCGAGCAGGGGCTGCGGACACTGCTCATCACGCCCGGCCTGCACCGCATCCATCACTCCACGGTGCCTGCAGAGCTCGGCAGCAACTTTGGCTCGGTGCTGTGGCTCTGGGATCAGCTGTTCGGCAGCGCCGTGCCGGTCTCGCGACAGGGCGAAGCACTGATGCTCGGCATCGAAAACCACATGCCACTGACACAGCTGGGCAAAATGCTCGCCGATCCCTTCCAAGCACGCCGAGTGCAGTAACCTAGCCACACACAACACTCAAAGCGCCATGAAAGACGCCGTCCGCCTCGAACAGCTGATTGCCGCCACCGCCGGCGGCGACAAGCTGGCGTTCCGCCAGCTCTACCAGGAGACCAGCTCGCATCTGTTCGCCCTGCTGCTGCGTATGCTGAAACGCCGGGATTGGGCCGAAGAAGCGCTGCAGGACAGCCTGCTGAAGGTGTGGCGCAAATCCGAAACCTACGACCCCGGCAAAGGCTCGCCATCGACCTGGCTGTTCACCATCGCCCGCCACCGCGCACTCGACCTGCTGCGGCAAAAGCGACCGGAGGACAGCCTGACGGTGACCAATGACGAGGACGGTTCGTCGACCATGATGGATGTGGTGGACGAGGACGAA
This sequence comes from Nevskiaceae bacterium, assembly GCA_021731445.1. Classification (GTDB taxonomy): domain Bacteria; phylum Pseudomonadota; class Gammaproteobacteria; order Nevskiales; family Nevskiaceae; genus Stagnimonas. The sequence goes on from JAKFXK010000028.1 coordinate 4,420, forward strand.
AACCCCGAAGCCCGCGCGATGGAAGGCGAAGGCATGGGACGTTTGGAGCGGTGCATGAAAGGATTGCTGGACGCGGAGCGCAAGAGTGTGATGCTGGCCTACTACGAGGGCTATACGCATCCCGAACTCGCGTCTGCGCTTGATGCACCGCTGGGCACCGTCAAGAGCTGGGTGCGCCGTGGCCTCACCAAGCTGCGCAGCTGTCTGGAGGCGCAATGACCATGCGCTACGACAACACCGAACTGCGCAACCAGCTGGCTGCCGGCTATGCCCTTGGCACCCTGCGCGGCCGCGCCCGCGCGCGTTTTGAGCGCCTGCTGCGCGGCGACGTGACGCTGGTGGAAGAAGTCACTTTCTGGCACGAGCGCTTCAGCGAGTTCGCCACCCGGCTCAAGCCTGTCGCCCCCCGCGAGGTAGTGTGGACGGCGCTCGAACAGACCATCGCGGCCACCGAGCCGCGCAAGGTGGTGGAACTGCGTGCCAGCCGCGCACCAGTGGCAGCGAATGCGGAAGCGCCCCTGTCACGCCTGATGCTGTGGCAGGTGTGGGCCGCAGCAGCCACCATCGCGGCCGTCGCACTCGGCATGGGCCTGCAACGCGAGCAGGCGAAGACCGACACCCTGCAGGCCGCCGTCGCCGCGGCACAGAACAAGCCCATGCCCTACGTCGCGGTGTTCCAGGCTGCCGGCAGCGATGCGCGCTGGGCCATCACCCTGCACACCGACAAAAACGTGATGCGCGTGGTGCTGAGCGGCAAGAAGATGCCGGCCGACGTGAGCAAGCGCAGCCTCGAACTGTGGATGCTCGACAGCAAGGGCAAGCCGCATTCGCTGGGCCTGTTGCCGGTCACCGGCAGCAAGGCGCAGGACATGCCACTGCCCGCGATGCCGCCAGAGGAAATGGGCGCGGCCATCACTCTCGCCGTCAGCGAGGAGCCGCGCGGCGGCTCGCCCACCGGCCTGCCGACCGGCAAGGTGCTGGGCGCGGTACCGGCGGTGCGGCCGATCTGACGTCAGATCATTGGGGCCTCATGGTCATGCAGAAGCTTTTCGGTCATCGCTGTCAGCCTGCCGCCGTGATAGGCGGTGGTTTTTGACGCCTAATCAGCGTTAGAACTGGCCATGAAACAGTTTGCCTTGGGTTTTATCGCAGCATGCCTGGTCGCCGTGGTGGCCTCTAGATTTGCCACGGTCAGGTTCACGGATGGCGCGCCGGTCTCAAACCACTCATACGAGACGGCCTTTTTGGTTCCAGAATGGTGCGAAGAGAGCGCTGCCAGAGCGATAGTACAATCTCTCGGTTCAGGCCTGCAGCCACTAGACTTGCGCGACCATTGGGACGTCGGAAGTCGTGCTGTAGTCGTCATCGGCGGCGACGTCCAAGAGCGCGATTCGTTGACAAATCGCATTCTCGCCGAGTGCCAAATCGCCAAGATGCATTTTTCGGGGGAGCAAGCGTTCGCCCTGTTAACCAAAGAACTGGAGCAGGTCTTAGCCCGCCCGAGCTCCGACGCCATCATTCTGCGCCGCACTTCGAGTGGATTGGAGCTAATGAATGCACCACCGAGGTAACTTCGGCGCGAAGGCCAGTGCCGTAGCGTGCATTGCATGCACGAAATCTGTTTAGCGCGACATCCGTGCGCATAGCGCACGCTACAAGTTAGCGGGCGTCGTTCAAACCCCAGTCGTAGCGATCACTGTTGTCGCCTAATGATTTGAATGCCGCCAGCTCCGCCTGCTTGGCAGGCGAGGCATGGCGACGAAGATGCGCAAGGATGCCTGCGTCGTTGCCGCCGAAATCCTCGACGAACCAGACGTAGATGCTGGAAACCACCAGCTTGCCCCTCTCCACCGTCGCCGCGCGCGGATGGTTGACGTAGGCTGCCGCACCCTCGTCGAGCATCGCCTCCATGCGCGCCGCCGTGTAGGCGCGTGGTGCGAGATCGGGGCAGCCCAGGCTCGCGCAGTTGACCGCATAGTGCGTGCGTGGGTCGCGCCAGATCGGCCTTAGGATGCGGTGCTCGATGTCGTCGAGCGACAAGGCCAGGCCTTCGACCTTTAGCGTCTCGGCTGCCCAGGGCCCGCCGAAGATGCGCGACGCGATGCTGCCGCCCAGGCGGATGTCGCGGATGCTGGCGACCGGGTATTTCTGCACCACGAGCTGGATGGTCTTGGCGTTGTAGAGGTTGATCCAGTAGGCGCGCTGTTCGGCGCGCGCGTAGCGGCTGATCGGCAGTGCCTGCATCTCGGCGAGGTAGCGCGCGAGTGCGGCCTTGTCTGCGGCACTGAAGCGGCCGTAGGCGACGCGGCTGATGCCGTCGCTGCCGGGTTTGACGTGCTGGGCCAGCAGGTGATCCCACTCGCCATGGTCGATGCCGGCGGTGTTGACCTCATCGTGGGCCTGCCAGCGCAGCCAGGGTTCGGATTTCGGCGCGGCCCCTGCGGCGACGCTCAAACACAGCAGCAACCATCCCAGAAATACGCGCACCGCATCACCCCGCTGGCAGACGCCCGTTGAGCCACTCGAGCAAGTCCTGAGTGACCACCTCGCGGCAGGTTTCGTTCAGCAGCTCGTGGCGGGCCTCTTCATAGATGACGGTCGTCACCTCGGCCAGGCCCGCCTTGCGATAGTGCTCTGCCAGCAGATG
>JAKFXK010000083.1 GCA_021731445.1 Nevskiaceae bacterium
GCGCTACGCCGGCTACAACATCGCGGTGCTGCCGGCCGTGCTGTTCTGCCTGCGCCACCAGCGCACGCGGCGCGAAACCCTGATCTCGGGCCTGATCGCCGGGCCGCTGGCGATGCTGCCGGGCGTGCTGCTGTTCATCGCGATGATCGGCCGCTACCCGGAAATCGGCGCTGCCAAGGTGCCGCTGGATTTTCTGCTCGCCGAGTTCAACGCCGGCTGGTTCCAGAGCCTGTTCCAGCTGGTGTTCTTCGGCATCCTGGTCAAGTCCGGGGTCGCACTGCTGCATGCGCTCAACGAGCGGGCAGCGGCGCTGGTGCTGGCGCGGCGCGGAGTGGCCATGCCGCGCAGCGGACGCCTGGGCCTGGCGCTGACGGTCATGCTGTTCTCGGTGTTCGCCGCCTCGGCCATCGGACTGGTCGACCTGATCGCCAAGGGCTATGGCCTGTTGGCCTACGCCTTCCTGACGCTGCTGGTGCTGCCGGTGCTCACCATCGGAGTCTGGAAAATCCGTCGGAGCGCGCCGGTCGTTTAAGCTCTGCGCCCCCGCGCAAGCTTCAACCTCGTCGATGACCGCAGCACTTCACTTCCCGACACTGTGTGGCTGGATCCAGCCCATGAAGTACGCCAGCACCAGGAAGCCGATCAGTGCGGCCTGCAAGCCCACACGCCAGCTGAGTGCGCGCACGGTGCGGCGCTTGTCGCTGCCATCCTTGAGCATGAAGAACAGGCCGGAGAACAGCGCCACTACAACCGCCAACAGCATCAACACCAAGGCAATCTTCGGCAAATCCATGTCCGGGAACCTGAAAGTTGAACGATGGCCATGGTAGCGCCATGAGTAACCACACATTTCGTCCCCGGCTCTGGGCCGTGCTGCTGACCTTGCTGCTGTCGGCGGGCATGGTCACGGCGGGCGTCTGGCAATACGGGCGTGGTGTGCAGAAGCAGGCGATGCAGGCGGATCGCGCGCGCTCCAGCATGGCCCCCGCACGGTCTCTGCTGGATGACGTGATTGCGCCCGCACGCGGCCAGTCCCGCCGCGTCGTGGTCGAGGGCCGCTATCTGCCCGGGCTTGAGGTACGGCTCGACAACCAGCCACGCCAGAAGCGTCCCGGCGTGCATGTCTGGGCGCCGCTGCAACTCGCCGATGGCCGCCGTCTGGTGGTGGATCGCGGCTGGCTGCCACTGGGCACGGCACCCAGCCCGCCACCCGTGGGCGGTCAGCGCATCGAAGGCCAGTGGCGGGCGCTGCCGCAGCCGGGCATGCGGCTCGGCACACCGAAAAGTGCCTGTGCCACCCCACGCCCGACGCTGGTCAACTATCCTGATCTCGTCGCCGTGCGCTGCCTGTTCGGCGCCGACACCCTCGACGGCCTGCTGGAACTCGACGCCTCGATGCCTGGAGGATTCGTGCGCGACTGGGCCGCCAGCGGCGCTAACGAAATCCCGCCCACTCGCCACTTTGGCTACGCCGCGCAGTGGTGGCTGTTTGCGGCAACACTCATCGCACTGTTCATCAAGATCAATCTCAAGAAAAAGTCCTAGCCATCCATGACTGAAAACGCCGTCCCCCGAGTCATCAACCGCACCCGCTCGCGCATCCAGTTCGTGCTGCTGGGGCTACTGTTCTTCGCGCCTTTCGTGCTGGCCTACTCGGCTTTCTGGTTGTTCCCCGACTGGACGCCGCAGGGCCGGGTGAACTACGGGCAGCTGCTTACACCGACCCGGGCTATACCAATGCTGGCCCTGCGTGATGTCGAAGGCAGGGCACTGCTCAGCGACCCGCTGCGCGGCAAGTGGACGCTGGTGCAACTCGTGGCGGCTGATTGCGACGAAGCCTGCCGCCGCGAGCTGGTACTCACCCGCCAGATGCACGCCGCACTCGGCGTCAAGCGCGAGCGTGTGCAGCGGCTGCTGATCGCCTCCGATGCCGTCGACGCCCTTGCGCTGAAGGCGCGCTACGCTGCCGAACAGCCCGACCTGCTCTGGCTCAGGGACACACCGGATAATGCCGCCGCCGCTTTTTTTGCGACTGCCCCGGCCGATGCGGTGATGCTGGTCGATCCACTCGGAAGCTGGCTGATGATCTACCCCCATGCCGCCGATGAAGAGGCCGTGAAGCGTGACTTCAAGGGCATGCAGAAGGACATCAACAAACTGCTCAAGCTGTCGAGCATTGGTTGAACCCCGAGCTGTCATTCCGAGCGCAGTGAAGAATCTTCTCTCCACATGATGCAGAGACTGAGGCGCGATTCCTCACTGCGTTTGGAATGACAGTGCATAGCCTCGTTCTACAATCCGCGCCCCTCGATGCTTCACCCAACGCCATGCTGTTCCGCCGCCTCACACTCGCCGCCCTGTTGCTCTGCCTGGTGCTGATCCCGCTGGGTGCTTACGTGCGCCTGAGCCATGCGGGCCTTGGCTGCCCGGACTGGCCCGGCTGCTACGGCCATCTGGGCGTGCCGACGGCGCAGCATCACGTCGAAGCTGCCAATGCCGCCTACCCGGATCGCCCTGTGGAGGCGCACAAGGGCTGGAAGGAGATGATCCATCGCTACATCGCCAGCGCGCTGGGTCTGGTCATCATCGGCCTGCTGCTGACGGGCTGGCGTGGGCGCAAGGCCGGGCTGCCCTGGAAGCTGCCTGCGTTGATGCTGGTGTGGGTGCTGCTGCAAGGTGCGCTGGGCGCCTTCACAGTGACCTGGAAAGTGATGCCGCTGATCGTCACCGCGCACCTACTGGGCGGCATGGTGATGTTCGCACTCACCTGGCTCTTGTGGCTCAGGCTGCGCGAGCAGGGCAAGCCCGCACTGGGAACACCCGCCGTGTTCAAGCCGCTGGCGGCTCTCGCGCTGGCACTGCTCACGGCACAGATTTTTTTCGGCGGCTGGACGTCCACCAACTATGCCGCAGTGGCCTGCCCGGAGTTTCCACACTGCGCCAACGGAAAACTCTGGCCTGAGCAGCCCAACTACATCGAAGCCTTCCGCCTCTGGCAGCCGCAGGGTCAATACCAGGACTACGAGTTCGGCATTCTCGACACTCCGACGCGGCAGACCATCCATGCGGTACATCGTCTGGGCGCGGTCATCGTCGGCGCGGCGCTGCTCGTGCTCGGATTTGTCTTTGCCGTCCAAGGCGGCGGCAGACCCTGGAAACGCCTGGGCTATTGCTTGATCGGCATGACCGCGCTGCAAATCGTCATTGGCATCAGCACCGTGCATTTCGGTCTGCCGCTCGCCGTCGCCACCGCCCACAACGCGGGTGCCATGCTGCTGCTGATGGTGGTGATGTCCATCAATTTCCACGCCTGGCGCGGAGTGCGTCCACAGTGAGCCATACGATCGCCCTTGCCAAACCCTCACGCCTGCGTGAGTACTACGAGCTGACGAAGCCGCGCGTGGTGATGCTGATCGTCTTCACCGCGATCATCGGCATGTTTCTCGCGGTACCCGGTATGCCGCCCTGGGACAAGGTCATCTGGGGCACGCTCGGCATCACCCTGCAATCGGCGGCAGCGGCGGCGATCAACCAGATCATCGACCGCGAGGTGGATGCGCGCATGGCCCGCACCTGTGGCCGGCCGCTGGTAACGGGCATGCTGTCCGTCACCGAGAGCATCGCTTTCGCAACCGTCATCGGCCTGATCGGGTTCGTCATGCTCTGGCTGTGGGTCAATCCACTGACCGCCCTGCTGACCCAGCTGGGTCTGGTCGGCTATGCCGGCATCTACACGCTCTGGCTCAAACGCGCGACACCGCAGAACATCGTCATCGGCGGTGCGGCGGGTGCCATCCCGCCGGTGCTGGGCTGGGTGGCGGTGACCGGCGAGGTGCATCCGCACGCACTGATCCTGTTCGGCATCATTTTCGCGTGGACGCCGCCGCACTACTGGCCGCTTGCCATCGCCCGCAAGGATGAATACGCCGGGGCGGGCATCCCCATGCTGCCGGTGACGCATGGCGTCGAATACACACTCACGCAAATCCTGCTCTACAGTTTCATCCTGTTCGCCATCACCCTGCTGCCGTTCGTGAGTGGCATGAGCGGGCTGCCGTATCTGTTCGGGGCGGTGGCTCTGGGCGCGATGTTCATCCGCTATGCCTGGCGCCTGAAGTTCAAGCCCGAAGCCGGTCTCGCCATGAAAACCTTCGGCTTTTCCATCGTCTACCTGATGGGCATCTTCACGCTGCTGCTGGTGGATCACTACCTGCCGCGTTGAAGACTCAAAAGTGTGCGCTGCCAAACCACTTCTGGCGGCTGCAGAATAAGCAGCGTTGGATGGGTCGCATGCTACGGCCTATCCGCGCTGGAAACCGCATCTTTGCGGCACGATTGCAAGACGCTTTTTTTCGCGCACTTGTCAACCAATCCATGCCGCCTCCGTTTGTGGCTGGTCAAGTTTCTGTAAATCGCGCGCTGCTTGCCGGGCAGTGGCCGCATTCTTCGGGCAGCAATTGCGCCGAAGGCATCTATCAGGAGTCGAAATGAACATCAAGGGTCTTATCCTCGCCGCTGTCGCCGGGTTCGCTGGCGCAGTCCATGCCACCACACCGGCCATGGGCACGCTGTCGCCGACGCAGACGACCTTGGAGTTCAGCTCAGGCCCCAACGCGGCGAGCAATCCAGCCGCTGATTGCAGCTTGCCGCCTGGCTGCGACGACTATGCGCTGACGTTGGAGCTGCCCCAAGGCTTCACCGCCACCCACCCTGAAGCAAAGATCCGCGTCGAGCTGACTTGGAGTGTCGACCCCGACTACGACCTGCAGGCGCACGAGAATGACGCGCAGATCGGCAGCGCCGGCGCCACCGGCAGCCCGGAAATCATGGAGCTGGCCTCCACCAAGGACGGCACCCGCAACATCATCATCAATGTCGTGCCCTTTGCGGTCGCAGGCGGCACAGCCAAAGGCATCGTCACCTTCATCCCCGGTCCGGAGGTGGCAGCCCCGCCGCCTGGTGGCGGTGGCGGTGGCGCGGTGTCGGCAACGGTGCCCAATCCCATCGGCCCCGGCGTGCCGCGTTATCAGGTCTATGCGCCGCCGGAATCGCTTTCCGGCGATACCGGTGAGCCGTCGGTAGGTTACAACCCCTTCACCAAGCAGGCATTTATCCTCTCCGGCCTGCGTACGCTGTGGGCGACTTTCCCCACCGAGCGCACGCCCGCCTTGCCGCTGGCCTGCGAAGCCGATTGGGCGGAGCGCACCTATATCGGCAACACGGTGAATACGCTGGACCCGATCGGCCTCACCGACTCGCTGGTTCGTGGTCAGGAAACCGGCCGCACCTGGATCGGCCATCTGCAGGGCAAGGCGCACATCACCGCTTACACCGATGACGACGGCGCGACCTGGACACCGACCGAGGGCAATGCGCCGGTGGTGACCGGCTTTGACCATCAGGCCATTGGCGTCGGGCCTTATCCGGAGTCCGCCACGGTCAACTTTCCGCACCCGACCTACCCGAATGCCTTCTATTACTGTGGCCAGGACGTCGCCTACGCCAATTGCACGCGCTCGGACGATGGCGGCGTTACCTTCCAGCCGCCGCAGCAGATGTACCAGCTCACCAGCTGCGGGGGCCTGCACGGACATCTGCGGGTAGCACCCGATGGTACGGTGTACGTCCCTAACCCCAGCTGCGGTGGACAGGCGGCGGTTGCGGTATCGGCTGACGCCGGTATCACCTGGGCTTTGCGCAAGGTTGCAGGCACCTCGGCCTCCGGCTGGGATCCGCAGGTGGCTCTGCACACCAACAGCGATGCTTTCCTTTGCACTGCCGATGGGCTGAATGCCGCGTACGGCACGTTCAGCAAGGACAGGGGTGTGAGCTGGACGCCGCCAGTGCGCCTGGGTGATGACGTGGGCATCCAGCATGTCGCCTTCCCGCAGGCCATCGCCGGTAGCGAAGGCCGTGCGACCTGCGGCTATCTGGGCACCCGCACCAAGGGCAATCCGACCTCGGCGGACTTCTCCGGCATCTGGCACCTCTATCTCTCGACCACCTACGATGGTGGCAAGACTTGGGTGACGGTGAACGCGACGCCGGATGATCCGGTGCAGGGCGCGGGCGGCATCTGGGACGGTGGCGGTGGCAACTTCAACCGCAATCTGCTCGACTTCAACGAAATGAGCGTGGATGAGAACGGCTATCCGATGTATGGCTACGCCGACGGGTGCATCGGCAGCTGCGACAAGGATCCCACCGCCAACACCTTCACCGCCAGCCCGCGCATTGCCCGGCAGATCGCCGGCAAGTCGCTGTATGACGATGTCGAGATCGCTGCCGAGCCGCGTGCGCCGGCGCAAGCCTGCCTTTCGGGCACGCGCACCGCGCAGGAGAACACCCTGACCTGGCGCGTGCCGGAGAACGGTGGTGCGGCCATTGCCGGCTACAAGGTGTTCCGCGGTACCGCCGCCGGCGCGCTGACCCAGATTGGGGCAACCGGGCCGAAGCCCTTCTTCCGCGACCTCAACGTCGATCCCAACGTCGCGGATTACTACTACACGGTGAAGGCGCTCAACGCCCAAGGCGAGAGCCTGTTCAGCAACGAGATCAAGCTGCCCCTGCCGACAACCGTCGTCGCCGCCGAAACCACCTGCACCGCGCCGGGCGTCAGCATCGCCGTCGACGGCGCCGGTGACAGTAGGTCTGCGACTGCCAACACCGACATCCTGGCGCTCAATCTCTCCGAGCCGCAGGACATGGACGGCAGCATGCTCGTCCGCATGAAGCTCTCCGGCCTCAGCCCCGTGGCGCCCGGTCACATGTATACCGTGCGCTTCCACCTGCCCACGCAGCCCATCGGTGCCGCCAGCGATACCTTCATCGGCATGGTTCAGGATGGCCCCACGCCGAGCTTCGTCTACGGCTCGGTGGCTGTGACCGTGGTGGCCCTGACCAGCGCCACCGTCTACACGGTGCAGGGGACGCTGCCCGGCAGCAGCTTCAGCGCCGATGGTTCGATCAACTTCGTGGTGCCGCGCGAGCTGTTTAACCTGAAGGCAGGC
>JAKFXK010000097.1 GCA_021731445.1 Nevskiaceae bacterium
CTCACCTTCGACGCCAATGGCCGCGTCGCCACGCTGGCCACCTTCGATCTCTGTCGTGGCACGCCGGACACGCGCGGGCGGCAGCTCACAGTTTCGCACAGTGGCCGCGTGGCGCTGGTACTCGAGCCATGCTGAGGCAACGCGCCCTCGGCTTCACACTGGTCGAGACGATGGTCACGGTGTTCGTCGTTGCCGTCGGCCTGCTGAGTGCTGCGGCCCTGCAGGCGGTGTCGAAAAAAGCCGCCATTGACGCCATGCAGCGCACCACCGCCACCGTTCTGGCGCAGGATATGCTGGAACGCATCCGCGCCAACTCGCTGCAGATCGACTGCTATGTCGCCCAGGGCGCAGAACTGACCGTCACGCCGCCGGCCGCCACCTGCGGCACCAGCGGCGGCACCGCCTGCACCGCCGCGACGCTGGTCGGCTACGACCTCATCAACTGGTGGAATGCGCTGGATGGTGCCAGCGAAAAGATTGCCAATGGCGTTGGCACTGCCAATGCCGGCGGCCTGCGCTCGCCTGTTGGCTGCATCCGCCGCGATGGCGAGATGGTAGAGGTGGTCATCGCCTGGCGTGGGCTGACCGCGATCACCCAAGGCGATGACGGCGACGCAGACGATCCCACCAGCGATGAGTGCGGCGAAGACGAGGCCGATTTCGAGAAGGACGACGACCAAAGTTTCCGCCGTGTGCTGCGCCTGCAAGGCCACATCCGTCGCTGCGCCAACACCCCATGCGCCATTGCCACATGCGCTACGCCATGAACCGCCCACGTCGTCAGCAGGGCCTCACCCTCGTAGAGCTAATGATCGCCCTTACTCTGGGCCTCATCATCATTGCCGCGATGATCGCTGTGTTCGTCTTCAACAGCCAGAGCTACCGGCAAAACGAGGCGCTAGGGGCCTTGCAGGACAGCGCCCGTTTTGCGATGGACTCGCTCAGCCGCGACTTTGCCATGGCCGGTTACTGGGGCGGCGTGCGGCCGGTGGATGCCTCTGACAATGTCCGTGTCTCGGCCGCCGCCACCGCCTCTGGCGCACTGTCGGCAGGCGACTGCGGTGCGACGGCCAGCATCGCGGTCGGCGTGCCGATGGTGTTCCGCAACCACACGCTGGACACTGACGATGTGGCCGACGATTTCGCCTGCCTGCTGCCTGCCGACATCCAGCCCAACACCGACATCGTGATGATCCGCCGCGTCTCCGGCGAGGCCGCCTACAGCCACGACGGCAGCGCCGCCACCGGCGCGCTGATCGCCAATCGCTTCTACGTCAAGACCAACCAGAACATCGCCTCGCTGTTCCGCGCGGGCAGCAGTTTCGATCTCGCCTCACCCGCCGACTGCCCCGACGCCACCGGCATCAGCGAGGTCTGCAAGCCCGACAGCAACCCCGTGCAGATCTACGCCTATACGCCACAGATCTACTACGTGCGGAAATGGCTGCGCGTGCCGCCCAGCATTAGCTTGCCCGATGGCGATGGCCTGCCTATCCTCTGCCGTCGCTATCTCAACGATCTGGTCAACCCACCACTGATGCAGGAAGACTGCCTCGCCGAAGGCGTTGAAAACCTGCAAATCGAATGGGGTATTGGCACGGATGCCGTCGGGAAGGATGGAAGCGTGGAGAGATACACCAGCACGCCGACCGCCGCTCAATTGTTCGAGGCACGTGCGGTGCGCATCCACCTGCTGGTGGGTGCCACCGCTGCCAATGTGCAGGCCAGCAACGATGCCAAGACCTATACCTTGGGCGATCTCGCCGCATTCACGCCTGCTGCCGGTGTGCTGCGGCGTTCATTTACCACCACGGTGCAGCTGAAAAATTTCCAGCCATGAAGCTCTCAAGCCTCCCCAGCCGGCAACGCGGTGCGGCACTCGCCATCGCCCTGCTGATGCTGGTCATCATCACCCTGCTGGGTGTGGCTGCCGTGCGCGCCACGCGGGTGGAACTCAAGCTCACCCAAAATGCCGAGAGCCGCATGACGGCCACCCAGGCCGCCGAGTCGATGGTGAGCTACGTCACCAACATCGTCGATCTGCCGGTCAACGACAACCTCGGCTTCACCGCCTGCGTGCTGCCGGATGCGGTCGAGATTGAGCTGCTCTTCACTTGTGCTACAGACGACATCAACACCGAACTTGCCACCGAAGCCCTGCAAGACCACGGCTATGCCTTCGTGCGCCGCGAAGCGCCGCTGTTCGTGGAAGTCAGCGTGCTCCGTGAAGCACAGCTGAGCGCGAAGAATTATGACTTTGCCCGCTACACCGTCACCGGCGGCTACGACCGCAGCGGCGACGCGATGAGCGCGGCTGAAATCACCGAAGGCACCTTGAAGCTCCACACCAAGGTGTCGGGCGTGAACTACGAGTGAGGAGCATCGTCATGGACACATCCCGCCGACTCAGGCAGTCGTTTTCCGTCTTGTGGATGGCCGCTGCGGTGCTCGTCACCGGCAGCGCACGCGCAGATGATCTCGACATCTACACCACCCCCGTAGTGCTGCCCGCGCAGGCCCCGCTCACGGCCCTGGCGCTCGACTTGAACCTCAGCAATACAGGTAACGTGGTCTGCGACAACGTGCTGCTGTCCACGTCTGCCAACTGTGTGCAGATACAAGGTTCGGCCAGCATCGGCGAAGTGCTGACTCTGCTGAGTGTGCCGACGACCGTACTGGGCGGACTGAACCCCGCCACCTTGATTTCCGATATCAATGGCGCCGTGCGCACCATACTGGCCACCACCATTGGCGCGAGCGCCGTGCTGTCGCTGACCGAGCAACAGGTGTTCGTGATCGGCTTGCAGCAGATTCTCACGGCGCTGGTGGATACACGGCTCACCATCATCCTCAACCACAACGACAAGACCACCGACGACCTGCTCAACCTGTTGGATGACGATGACATCTGCGCCTTCGCCGACTCTGCCAGCATCCCAGGCCCGCGCCGGGACACCGTGGCGTGCAGCAACGGGGCCTATCTGTTTGCAGGCTTCACCAATCTCTCCGACCCGCTGCAACTGACCGCACTGGTCAGTCGCGTCGTGACGGCGCTGGTGCCGTCGGCAGTGGCACTGCCCGGCCAGCCGAGTGCGTTCGCAGCCGATCATCCCTACCAGACCAAGGAGATCTACGCCGAGCTGACCAAGTACCTGCGTGGCGACAACATCTTCAATGGTCATCTCGGCTATTTCGATTATGGCGACAGCAACGTCACCAACAATCTCGACACCAGCTTTCCACTGCTGAGCTGGGACGCCGGTGCGGAGGCGAGCAGCAGCACGTACAACTCCGGCCTTGCCGCCTTCCCTCAGGCTTGCACCATCAACCTGCTGCACCTGCAGGCGACCAATGCGCGCGAACAGGATGACTCAGATACCGACCTGAACGTCTTGTTCCCGGAGGCCGATGCCAACCGCGATGGCCAGTTGGGCGTGGCCGAACTGGTGACGGCAGCGGAGTCCACCGGCTTCGTGTTCGGCGAAGACCGCCGCCGCATCCGCTCGCGCTTCATCGTGCAGGAAAACCTGTTCGAGGGCGGCGATCTTTCTGATCTCGACCAGCTCAACACGGCGGGCGGCAATGTCAGCACTTACACCGATGCCATCGGCCTGCTGGGACGCGGTACCGAGCTGGCCGCCTCGCTCACCGACACGCTGTCGGTCAACACCACGCTGACCAGCCTCACCATCGCGGCCAGCCGCTCCACCACCAGCGGTATCTTGAAGTCGGCCTACCTGCCGGTGTTCCGTGCCGACCCCGACCAGAAACCCGACTGGCCCGGCAACCTCAAGCGCCTGAGCCTGCGCACCCGCCCGGTGCCCAATCAAAAACTGTTCGATGTGGTGGATGCCCGCGACGACCCTGACGAAGCCGCCGTCCCGGCATTGACTGGCGAAGGCAAGATCCGCAGCAATGCGCTGACGGTGTGGACCAACGCCGCCCAGCTCGGCGGCACCGCCAACGACGGTCCGGTAGCAGACCTGGGCGGCGCAGGTCAGAAGATTCCCGGCTACCAGTTTGGCGGTGGCGGTGATCCGGGGCGCAGCAACAGCGACACCGGTGGCCGCAAGATCTACTACGACTCCCTGCTGGGTGCCGGCATGACCCTCTGCGGGGCAATGTCCAGCACTGCCAACAGTTGCGGCAAATTGAATCCGGATGATGCTGCCGTGCGGGCTGAGTTACAGGCAGCGACGGGGGCCACACCCTATATCGCCCCAGGCTCGATCTGCGCCTCTACCTGCAATTCCACCTTCAGTGGCTGCGGCCTGCTCTGCGACACCAACCAGGCCACCTGCAACAACGGCTGCTCGCTCACCCAGACCAGCTGCAACACTGACTGCGCCACCACCCAGACCCTGTGCGGCACGGGCTGCACCACCAACCAGACCACTTGCACCACTGGCTGCGCCGTCACTGCCACCACCTGCAACCTGACCTGCCTGCCTGGCGCACTCGGCAACGCTTGCCGCGCCAGCTGCACCGCCAACCAGAACACCTGCAACACCGGTTGTAACAACACCGCAACCAGCTGCAACACCACCTGCACCAACAACTTCAATACCTGCGGCGGAAATTGCAGCAGCGGCTTCAATACCTGCACGGGCAACTGCACCAGCAGCGCTGTCACCTGCAACGGCAATTGCAACAACAGCCTCACCGGCTGTCTGCTGGGCTGCGGCAACGGTGTGGACCGCACGGCAGACACGGTGACGCGCGAGTTGTTGCTGCACGCGCGCGGTTTCGATGTCGGCACCCGTGCCGACCCCGAGGGCAATGGCCCTCTCTCCTCGCCGGCCAACAGCGGTGTCACTGGCCGCCCCTGGCTGCTGGGCGCGGTGCTGCACAGCCGTCCACTCGCCATCAACTACGGCAAACGCAACGGGCCCACCAACCCGGAGGTAGTGCGTGTGGTCTACGGCTCCGCCGACGGCATCCTGCACATGACCGACGATGCCACCGGCGTCGAAAAATGGGGCTTCATGCCACAGGCGGTGATGGGCAACATCAGCGTGCTGCGCGAAAACCAGGCTGGTGCCACCCTGCCCTATGGCGTCGATGGCTCACCGGTTTTGCTGATCCGCGATCGCACCGGCAGCAACATCAACTCGGTGGGCGACGGCATCATCAGCTCTACCTCCAGCGAGCATGATCGCGCGCTGCTGATCTTTGGCCTACGGCGCGGCGGTGCGGCGTACTACGCGCTCGATGTCACCGAACCGGACGAGCCGCAACTGCTGTGGAAGCTCTCCACCGACGGCCTGCACCGTGCGGGCGAGGCCGCCGTGGTGTCTGGCAGCGCCGCGCAGTTCGCCACGCTGGGGCTCGCCTTCTCCACTCCACAGGTGGCGCGCATCCGCTATGACGCCAATGGCCTCGTCGATACCCCCAACACCGACATCACCACCCGCAGCGCGCTGATCTTCGGCGGCGGCTACAACGGCGGTCGCAATGCCATCGGCACCAAGCTGGGCAAGGATTTCAACAACAGCCGCAACATTGTGCCGCTGATGCGGGTCGGCATGGATGACGGCACCGCCGTGGCGGAGCGCGGCAATGCGATGTTCATGATCGACGCTGCCACCGGAGAGCTGCTGTGGCGCGCCGAGCGCAGCACAACGGCCGTGGCAAGTTTCGATGCGGCCAGTCGCACTTACCGGCACCCGATGCTGGTCGACAGCCTGCCGTCCGATCTCACCGTCATCGACGCCAACAACGATACCTTCAACGACCGCTTCTACATCGGCGATACCGGCGGACGGCTGTGGCGTGGCGACTTTGCGGGCGCCTATCCCAGCGCCTGGACGATCACCCCCATTGCCAGCGTCGGCCGCCACAACAGCGGCAGCAACACCCTCGCCGACGACCGTCGCATCTTCTTCGCGCCCGACTTCGTGCCGATCCGCAACAACCAGCAAGGCATTGATCTGGTGTTGTTCGGCACCGGCGACCGCGAAGACCCACTGAACCTCACCACCGAGAACTGGTTCTACGCCGTGCGTGACACGGATCTCGTCAGCGGCAAGCTGGCGAGCGAGATCATCGTCGAGGAAAGCGACACCGACCTGCCCAAACATGCGAGCTTCGATGACTTCACCAGCGTCACGGTAAGCGACATCGCCAGCCTCACCCACGGCTACAAGTTCAATTACACGCGTACCGGTGAAAAGCACTTTTCATCGCCGGTGACGCTGGGTGGCGTCACCACCTTCACCAGCTATGTGCCGCCCGATCCCAGCGACCCCACCCGCGTCTGCACTCCGGGCGAAGGTGCCTCGCGGCTGTTCTCCATCAGCGTGCGCACCAGCAAGTTCGTCAACCTCGGCACCAGCTCGTCCGGCCGCGACGTGCCGCTCGGCACAGGCCTGCCGGGTGAGATCAACACACTCGCGGGAACCCAGCAGGCCGCAGGCGGGCAGGTTTACGCCATCCCCGCCAAAGATACCTACCGCGCCAGCTGGCGCGGTAGGTATCTTTGGCGGG
>JAKFXK010000009.1 GCA_021731445.1 Nevskiaceae bacterium
GACAACCATGTTTCCCTCCCGGTGTGAATGAAGTTGCAAGCGCAGTAGCTTGATAGCTACTCATTGCAGAATGACGCATACAGTCATCATATGGAAGATCACATGCTGTCGTGAGACGGGTCAACGCCTCCCAGACTCGGAGTGATGCCCAAGTCTCAATCCCAGCCCGTTACCCGAAAGATTGTTGCCAGCAACCTGCTGTATGCACGCACTCTGCTGGGATGGAGTCAGGAGCACCTAGCAGAAGCAGCGGGAATGCACAGAACCCAGGTAGGGCAGATAGAGCGGGCAACCTCTGGCATCAGTGTGGACAGCCTGACCCTGCTGGCAAAGGCGACAGGGCTGCCACCTCATGTGCTGCTGATGCCCTCAGCTCAGGCTCACCCGCTGATCTTGTCTGCCCTGTCCAGCTAGACCCAGCAAGGCAGCTTCATCCACAACCACCACCCAAAAACGCCAGCTCCTTTCAGGCTGGTTTTTGGGCGTTGCTTATGGATGAAGCCGAGGCACTGCAACTTGTGACAATGCGGGTCGCCTGCTACCTTGTAGGTCAATTCACTAGGTCAACTTTTTGACCTACTTGAAGCCTAGTTTTTCTATATTTCCCTTTGTTTCCAGTGACTTGTAATAAGTTGAAAACAAGTCCTGGTCACGGAGCCACACTTTCAAAAGCCTGCGTATGCAGGCTTTTGTCTTTATGGCGGACTCCACGCAGCCTGATGACCGCTGCATAACCTGGTGTGCGCCGCGCAATTACAATGCGCCACTTTTTTGAGTCTTTAGCTGCCATGACTTCTCGTCTCAATCACTGCCGCAGGGGTGCACTGCTCGTCGTCTTGTCCTTGTTGCTGCTGCCCACTGTCACGCCAGCGCAAGCGCCCGTTGCCGACGTGGAAACGGCCCAGTCTGCCGCCGCTGACCAGCCGCGCAAGTTGCAGCTGGATACGCAGATCGGCTCGCAGGGGCCAGCGTCGAAAACTGTGAAACGCAGGTCGAAGCCGCGTCGTACCAAGCCCGCAGCGATTGCCACGACCCCGGCCGTCACCGAGGCCGCTGCGCCCGCCGCCCTGGTCGATGCCGCACCAGCACCGGAATCGCTGCCCGCCGCCACCGATAGCCAGATCAGCGATGAAGCAACCCCCGCCAGCGCCACGGGTGTTGGCGAGGTGCTGGATCGCGTGTTCGCCACCCATCCCTCCATCCAGCAGGCGCTGGGTGCGGTGGAAGCCAGTCGCTATGCCATCGAGGGCGCACGCGCGGGCTACTACCCCTATGCCCAGGTGCAGTCAGCGGTGGCCAACAAGTCGGAGGACGGCAATACCACCATCTCCATCGTGCAGCCGCTCTGGGATGGTGGTCTGACGCGAGCCCAGCTGGAAGAGGCCAAGCAGCGCCGCGAGGCCGCCTTCGCCAATCTCACGCAGGTACGTCTCACGCTCTCCCAGGAAGTCATCACCGCTGTTTTCGACATCCTGGGTGCCGATGCCCAGCTCGAGCTCTGGGATCAGTACATCAGCAATCTGCAAAAGTCGCGCGGCACCATCGAGCGCCGCGCCGAGAGCGGTGTGGCACCCGATGCCGATGTTCAGACGGTGCTGGTGCGCATCAGCCTCGCTGAATCGGGCCGTGAGACCGCCCGTACCCAGCGCATCACCGCGCGTTCGCGGCTGAGCAGCCTGATGAGCCAGCCGCCACCGCCGCTGCGCTGGCCGGACGATGGCTCGCGGCTCAAGGCCGAAGACCTTGGTGGTCTGCTCGACCGCGTCGAATACCACCCCCTGATGACGGTGGATCGCCAGGCCATCGACATCCAGAAAGCCGTCGCAAAAGGCTCCAAGGCCAGCATCTGGCCGCAGCTCTCGCTGCAGCACCGGCAGCAGCTCGACGGCACCGAGTTCGATCCCTCCAACGATGCCACGCTGTTTGTCCTGCAATACCAGACTACCAATGGCGTGCGCGCCTATCAGGCGGGTCGCGCCGAGCAGGCCAGGGTCGTCGCCGCCGAGCAAAAGCTCGCCGCCACCCGCGCCAATCTGCAGGCGCAATTTCGCTCCGACACGGCCCAGCTGCTCGCCTTCGCCACCCAGATTGCCAGCCAGGACCGCGCCGCCACCGCCGCCACCAATCTGGTCGACAGCTACCAGCGCCAGTTCGAGGCCGGCCGCAAGAGTTGGCTGGAGCTGCTCAATGCCATCCGCGAAGCACACGAGAGCCGTCTGCAAGCCGCCAACACCGAGCGCGCCTATTGGCAGACCAATCTGCGCCTCGTGCTACAAGCCACGCTCTGGGACAGGCTGGGCTTGCAGGGCTATCTCGATCCGCTCGCCGCCGCCGATGCCGAAGCACGCAAATCCGACAGCCAGTTTTGGGATCGTTTGAGCCTCGACGGTCTGCGCTTGAATCATCGTAGCGATGCCCCCACTCCAGCGGGCACTGCTGAAGGGAAACCGTAATGAACACCGCAAAGGGACTACGCGCCGCCGATGCCGCCGCCGCGATCCAGGAAATGGCTGCCCGCCGTGGCCTGCACGCCTCAGGGCTGGAGATTGAAACCGCGCTGAAGCAGGTGACTGCCGAAGCCGGCCCGCAATGGGTGGCAGCGGCCTGGGCGATCTTGTTCTCGCGCCACAGCACCAGCTCCGTGCCTTACACGCTGTTGCACCCAGGCCAGTTGCCGGCCTGGGTGTTCACCGGCCACTGTGTCGGCCTGCTCAAAAACATCGGCCGTGACGGCGGCGAAGCCGATATCACCTGGCTGGGCACTGTGCCGGATGAGTTCAAACGCGAAGAGCTGACCGTGATCGTGCCGCTGGCCCCCGCGCTGCTGCCACCGCCCGTGGGTGCGGATGAGGCACCTGAGGGCATCGCCACCGCAGCCATCAAGACCGCAGTCAAGGCGCACATGCCCCTGTTTGTCTGGGCGGGTGTGGCTTCGATCGTCATGAATCTGTTGGCTATCGGCGTCTCGCTGTTCGCCATGCAGGTGTATGACCGGGTCATCCCCAATTTTGCGGAGGCCACATTGTGGGTGCTCGCCAGCGGTGTGTTGCTGGCGCTGGTGTTCGAGGCTTTCTTCAAGCTCTTGCGCCTGCGTCTGCTTGAAACCAGCGCACTGCGACTGGATGAGGCGATCTCGTTGTACTTCTTCGAAAAACTGCTGGCGCTGAAAGTAGATCGCCGGCCTTCGCGAGTAGGTTCCCTGGTCGCGCAGTTCCGCGACTACGAGTCGATCAAAAGTTTCTTCACCTCCACGACCCTGTTCGTGCTGGCGGACCTGCCCTTCATCGTTCTCTTCGTTGCCGTGATCGGACTCATCGGCGGCCCGATTGCCTGGGTGATCCTGATTTTCTTGCTGGTCTGCCTGCTGATCGCCTTCATTACCTACCGTCCTATAGCGCGCCTGCAAAGGGCTGAAACCGACGAATCCGCGCGCCGTCTCGGGCTGGTGTTTGAAGCCGTCTCCGGGGGTGAGACCGTCAAGGCGACGGCAGCCGAGCCGCGCTTCTCGGATGTTTGGCAGCAGTCCACGCGCGCGGTCGGGCAGGTGAGCAGCGAGCTGCGGTCGGTCACCGCCTACTCGCAGTTCGCACTGGCATTTTTCCAGCAGATTGCCTACATCGCCGTCATTATCGCGGGCGTCTACGTCATCCAGGCAGGCGACTTGACGGTGGGTGGCCTGATCGCCTGTTCCATCCTTGCCGGGCGCTGTCTTTCCAACGTCGCGCAGATCACCCAGCTGCTGTTGCAATGGCATCACGCCAAATACGCGCTGAGCGTGCTCAACGGTATCCTGGCCCGGCCCAGCGACGACGATGAAACCCGGCAGGCGAACACCCGGACGGCACCGCTGCGCATCGAGATCAGCAATCTCCGTTATGCCTACGATGGCATCCGCCATCCGCAGCTTGAAATCCCCAAACTCACCATCGAACCCGGTGCCCGGGTCGCAGTGATCGGCGGCAATGGCAGTGGCAAGAGCACGCTGCTGAAACTGCTCTGCGGCATTGCCACCCCCAATGAGGGACAGGTCACGGTTGCCGGTCTTGATCTTCAGCTCTCACGCCCGAGCTGGATCCGCGAGACCGTGGGCTACCTGCCGCAGGACGTGCGCCTGTTCTCCGGCACGCTGCGCGAAAATCTCACGATGGGCATTTCAGTGCCGGACGAAGCCACGCTGCTCGAAGCCGCCGAAAAAACCGGCCTGCTGCGTTCCCTGAGCCGTCATACCGAAGGCTTGGAGCTGAAAATCCACGAAGGTGGTGCGGGACTCTCTGGCGGCCAGCGGCAGATGGTGGGCATCACCCGCCTGGTGCTGCAGAAGCCGCGCGTATGGCTGCTGGACGAACCCTCCGCCAGCCTCGACAAGGATGCCGAGGAATCACTGCTGCGGTTTCTGTCCAGCCTACCTGCGGATGAAACGGTCATCTTCACCTCGCACCGCCCCGCGTGGTTTGCGCTGGCGCAGCGCGTGCTGCTGCTGGAGAACGGCGCCATCAAGGCCGACGTACCTGCCGAGCAGGTGCGTCGCGCGCAGATACAGGGTACGACCGCCGCGCCGGAAGCCGTGACGAGCGCGAGGCCCGCACTCAAGGGAGCTCCGGCATGAAGCTGAAACAGCGCCTGTTCGCGCGCACAACACCATTGGCTGCCACTGGCACCTATCGCACCGTGGGTATTGCGCTACTGACCTGCGGCGCGCTCGCCGCCTGGTCTTTCTGGGCGACGCTGGAAGAGCAGATTCGTGCGCGTGGCAAGGTCATCGTCTCCAGCCGCTCGCAGGTGATCCAGATTGTCGATGGCGGCGTGCTCGCCAAGCTGCATGTGCAGGAGGGCGCACATGTCAAGGAAGGCGATCTCCTGGCGGAGCTGCAGACGGTGCGCTTCCAGGCCAGTGCCGATGAAATCGCCACCAAGGTGGCCGCACTCCGGGCCTCGGTACTGCGGCTGGAGGCCGAGCTGGAGGGTATCGAGCCGGCTTTCCCCGCCGCATTGCGCAAGGACTATCCCGACATCGTGCAATCTCAGCAGCGCTTGTATGCCCGCCGCGTGCAGTTGCAGCGGGAAGAGCAGGGTGCCCTTTCGCGCAGCGCCGATCTCGCTGAGCAGGAGCTCGATGCCCTGGTCAAGCTGGAGGCGACCGGCGATGCCGCACTGACCGAGGTCATTCGCATCCGCAGGCAGGTCAGCGACATGCGTGCGTTGGCGGTCAACAAGCGCAACGCCTACCGCCAGGAGGCGCAGGGTGAACTGGCCAAAAACCGTGGCGAACTTGAGCAGGCGGAAGAGTTGCTCACGCAGCGCACCGAAGCGCTCAATGCCACGCTCATCCGTGCTCCGATGACCGGCATCGTCAACAACATCAAAGTCACAACTGTCGGCGGCGTGCTTCGCGCAGGAGAGGAGCTGATGCGGGTGGTACCAACTGATAACGCCATGCTGATCGAAGCGAAAGTAAGCCCGAAGGATGTCGGCTTCCTGCGCATGGATCTGCCCGCGAATATCAAGCTTGATGCCTATGATTCCTCGATTTATGGCTCGCTGAAAGGCAAGGTGATTTTCATCAGCGCCGATACCGTTGAACCTGAAGACCCGCGCAAGCAAGAAGAACCCGCCTACCGTGTGCACATTCTCATGGAGCCGCCACAGCAGCAGGAAGGCCGCCCCAGCATCGAAGTGCTGCCCGGCATGACCATTACTGCCGAGATCATCACCGGCCAAAAGACGGTGGCCCAGTACCTGCTCAAGCCACTGCGTCGTGCCAAGGCTGAAGCCTTGACCGAACGCTGAGGCGCAATGCCGATCAAGGCGCTGCCAGAAAAGCCCTAAAGAGCAAGCCCTAAGTCTGCAAAGTTTCATGCAAAAACCGGTTGACACTGCTTCACGCCACTGAGTAGCATTGAGAAAGGTGGAGTACCCATAACGCATAACGTTGGCATCTACCCAGTTCAAAAGACTGTTCATAGCGATAGTTCAAGCGATACTTAATTTTCTTCACTCACTTATCCATAGGGGATAAAAATGGCAAAGCAACAACTCGACCGTGCGTCGTCCTCGGCTGCGGAAGATTCCAAACTCGACCTCAAGAGCCTCAACGCCAAGCGTAAGGAACTGCTGGTTGATGAAGTGGAGGCCGATGGTGCCCGCAAGGCAGCTGCCGCCCCTACCGTCGACGCAGCAATGCTCGCTTCCGCTGAGAGCATCTTTCTCGCTGAAGCTGATCCGATCCTCGTCGCCCAGAGCAGCAGCACGGGCGGCATGCTGGCGGGCAGCAATACCACCACCCTGCTTGCCATCGGCGCAGGCGTGCTAGCTGTCGGCGGACTTGCACTCGCCTCCTCGGATGACAATGGCGGTGCATCGCCGGCTCCGGCTCCGGCTCCGGCTCCTA
>JAKFXK010000104.1 GCA_021731445.1 Nevskiaceae bacterium
GCGCCCCGACCCGAAAAGAAAACCTGGATTCCCGCGCAGGCGGGAATCCAGGTTTTCTTTTCGGGTCGGGGCGCAACACATACCTGGATTCCCGCCTGCGCGGGAATGACAAGCCGCCATGAGCCACGACGTCATCATCCTCGGCGGCGGCGCCGCGGGCCTCTTCTGCGCCTTCGAGGCCGGCCTGCGCGGCAAGCGCGTGCTGGTGATCGAGCACGCCAACAAGGTCGGCAAGAAAATTCTGATGTCCGGTGGCGGGCGCTGCAATTTCACCAATCTCGGTACCGAACCCACCCACTTTCTCTCCGCCAATCCGCACTTCTGCAAATCTGCACTGGCGCGTTACAGCCCTCAAGATTTCGTTTCACTAGTGCAGAAGCACGGCATCGCCTGGCACGAGAAAGAACTCGGCCAGCTGTTCTGCGACGAGTCCTCGAAGCTGATCGTGCGGATGCTACTCGACGAGTGCGCGGCCGTAGGGGTGCAGATCGCACTCGAATGCAGCATCAGCGCCGTCGACAAGACCAGCAGCGGCTATGCGGTGCACACCTCGCACGGCAGCTTCAAGGCCGCGAAGCTGGTGGTGGCAACGGGCGGCCTGTCGATTCCCACCATGGGCGCATCCGGCTTTGGCTACACGTTGGCGAAGCAGTTCAGTCATACCGTGCTGCCGACACGCGCGGGCCTGGTACCGCTCACGCTCAGCGGCAAGCCACTGGAGCAATGGGCTGATCTCAGTGGCGTTGCTCTACCTGTCGAGGCCAGTGCAGGCAAGGTGCAATTCCGCAATCAATTGCTGGTGACGCACCGTGGCATCAGTGGCCCGGCAGTGTTGCAGATCAGCAACTACTGGCAGCCCGGCGAGGCACTCACACTTGATCTTTTTCCGCAGGGTGATGCTGGTAACTGGCTGAGCCAGCAACAGCAAGCCCGCCCTGCCAGCGAAGTGCGCACCGTGCTGGCCGAAGTGCTGCCCAAACGCTTCGCACAGCGGTTCGCCGAGCTGCACGCGCCGCCCAAACTCATGCGCCAACTGATGCACGCAGAGCTGAAAGCGATTGCCTCTGCCCTGCACGACTGGCCGATCACGCCCAACGGCACCGAGGGCTATCGCACCGCCGAGGTAACGCTGGGCGGTGTCGATACCCGCGAACTGTCATCAACCACGATGGAGTCGAGGCTGGCACCAGGCCTGCACTTCATCGGCGAGGTGCTGGATGTCACCGGCTGGCTCGGCGGCTACAACTTTCAATGGGCATGGGCCAGTGCCCACGCCTGCGCCGAGAGCTTGTGAATAAATCTACTGTGCTGCCCGATCGCTGCGTCATGCGGTGCTCGAAATGCTCACGCACATGAGTGCGCTGCGCTTTCTGCGCTCGCCAAACCTTTAATCGGTTCGGCTCCTTGCGCTCGGACATGCTCGCTACGATTTCTTCACAAGCTCAGGGGTGCTTTAGCCCTCTGCCTGCAAACCCTGCGACAAAGCCCTTGCGGTTTCAGCGACCAGCGGGATGATGCGGTTGTAAGCCATGCGCGTCGGCCCGATCACGCCCAGCACACCAGCGACCTGGCCGTTCACGGTGTAGGGCGCACTCACCACGCTGCATTCATCGAGTACGCGATAGCCGCTTTCTTCGCCAATGTAGATCTGCACGCCATCGGCCACCAGGCACTGGTCGAACAGGCCCAAGAGGTCGCGCTTGCGGTCGAGTGCGTCGAACAGCCCGCGCAGGCGTCCTAAGTCGCTCATGTCCTGAAAGCCCAGCAGATTGGCACCACCGGCCATCACGTAGCCGGTCTGCTTCGGTTCGGCAGCCAGTGCGGCATCGGCCATCGCGGCGGCCTCGCGCAGGATCATGTTGATGCTGCCCTGTGCGGTGTTCACCTCATCCACCAGGGCACGCCGCAGGCTGACGAGATCGCGGCCCGCGAAGTGCTCGTTGATGGCATTGGCGAAGCGTTCGAGTTCATCGGCCCCGTACGGACGCAGGGTGTGGATGACGCGGTTCTGCACCTCGTGCTGGTTGACGACCAGGATCACCAGCACGCGATTGTCCGACAAGGGCATGAACTGGATGCGCCGCAGCACCGAGAGGTTGCGCTTGGGCACCGTCACCACCCCCGCCATGCGCGAAAGCTGGCTGAGCAGCGTGCTGGCGGTCTGCACCAGGTCATCCGGTGCGCGCCAGCCAGGGGCGAGTTCGTCGGCGATCTGCGTGCGCTCGATTTCGGTCAGCGCTTCGGGTGCAAGCAGCTGATCGACGAAGTAGCGATAGCCCCGCGTGGTGGGGATGCGGCCGGCGCTGGTGTGCGGGCTGGCGACCAGCCCCAGCTGATCCAGATCAGACATCACATTGCGGATGGTAGCGGGGCTGATGCCCAGACTCAGCGCCCGCGCCAAGGTTCGGCTGCCGACCGGCTCACCATCCTGGATATAGCGTTCGACCAGGAGCTTGAGCAGCTCTGCGGCGCGGGGATCGAGAGTGGCGGG
Organism: Nevskiaceae bacterium; assembly: GCA_021731445.1. Taxonomy (GTDB): domain Bacteria; phylum Pseudomonadota; class Gammaproteobacteria; order Nevskiales; family Nevskiaceae; genus Stagnimonas. Next base: position 2,492 of record JAKFXK010000104.1, read on the forward strand.
CATGGCTGCAATGTGGGAACTGTGCCGCGCACTGTCAAGGGCGTGTGATTCACCGCAGCCGCAAGGTAAAGTGCCGCGCATGTCCCGCAACCCCATCCAAACCGTCGGCATCATCGGCAAACGCACCGATCCCGCCGCCCTGCCTACCGTCGCGGCACTGTGCCGCCTGGTGCGGGAACTCGGCTGTGCGGTGCTGGTGGATGATCTCCACGCCGCGCTCGCCAGCGCCGAGGGCCTGCCAGCGGTGCCGCGTGCAGAACTGGGCGCACGCTGCCAGCTGATCGTGGTGGTGGGCGGCGACGGCACGCTGCTGGATGCCGGCCGCAGCCTCGCGCACTTTGGCGTACCGCTGCTCGGCATCAACCAGGGGCGCCTGGGCTTCATGGTGGACGTGCGTCCGGACGGGATGCGCGAGGCCCTGCAAGCGGTGCTGGCGGGCGACGGGGTGGCTGACAACCGCCTGCTGCTGAGCATGGTGATCCGCCATGCCGATGGCCACGCCGAAGCGCCTGCGCTCGCCGTCAACGACGTGGTGCTGCGCAACTTCGCCAGCATCCGCATGCTGGATTTCGAGACCTGGCTCGGCGAGGAGTTCATCAGCCAGCATCGGGCCGACGGCATGATCGTGTCTTCGCCCACGGGTTCGACGGCCTACGCGCTCTCCGGCGGCGGGCCGGTCGTACACCCCAGCGTCAGCGCCCTCACACTGGTGCCGATCTGCCCGCACACGCTGTCTGATCGCCCCATCGTCGTGCCCGCCTCGGCCTCCGTGCGCATCGTGCTGCGCGGGCCGGCACCGGCGATGGCGACGGTGACTTGCGATGGCCAGGTGAGTCATCGCGTCAGCCCCGGCGACAGCATCGAAGTTGCAAAGGCCGCGCACACCTTGAAGCTGATCCACCCGCGCAATTACCAGTACTTCAGTCTGCTGCGCGACAAGCTGCACTGGGGCCGCGGACCTGCAACAACGGAGCGCGGATAGCTCCATGCTGAAATCGCTGCACATCAAGAACCTCGCCATCATCGACGAGGCCACGCTCGACTTTGCGGCTGGCTTCAGCGTGCTAACGGGCGAGACCGGCGCGGGCAAGTCCATCCTGCTCGATGCACTCGGCCTCGTGCTCGGCACCCGTGCTGATCTGGCGTTGGTGCGGCAGGGCTGCGACAAGGCCGAGATCAGCGCGGAGTTCGATCTGGCTGATGCGCCCAGCGCACGCACATGGCTGGACGAGCAGGAACTCAGCGATGTCGATGAGCCTGCCCACTGCCTCATTCGTCGCGTCGTCACTGCCGAGGGGCGCACCAAAGCCTTCATCAATGGCCAGGCCGCCAATACGGTGGCGCTGCGCGAGCTGGGTGAACATCTGGTCGACTTGTTCGGCCAGCATGAGAGCCAGACGCTGCTCAAGCCGGAGGTGCAGCGCCAGCTGCTGGATGAGTTCGGCGGCTATCCCGAAGAGCGTGCCGCCGTCGTGCACGCCGCCGCCACATGGCTGGCCGCCGACCGCGCGATCACCGAGGCCAAAACCGCCGCAGGCCGCGACCCGGCACAGATCGACTACCTGCGCCACCAGGTGCAGGAGCTGCGCGCGCTGCACTTGCAGGCTGGCGAAATCGAAGGCCTGGAAGCCGACCACAAGCGTCTCGCCAACGCCGGGCGCCTGATGGACGAAGGCGCGCGTGCGCAGGACTTGCTTTATGGCGGCGATGGCGCGATCTACGATCAGCTCTCCACCGTCAGCACATTGCTGGCGGGCCTCACACCGCTGCACGAGGGCTTTGCCGAGGCCGAAAATCTCGCAGGCCAAGCGCAGGCCCTGGTGCGCGAAGCGGCAGATGTGGTGACGCGCCAGCTCGACAGGCTCGACCTAGATCCTGCGCATCTCGTCGAGTTGGAGCGACGCTTGGGCGCACTGCATGATCTCGCCCGAAAGCACCGCATCAAGGCGACAGCGCTGCCCGAACACCTGGCCACCCTCGCTGCCGAACTCGATAGCCTCGAACACGCGGGCGAGCGCCTGGCCCAGCTCGAAAGGGAGCGCGATACCGCACTGAAAACTTACCAAGCTGCTGCCAGCAAGCTCAGTGCAGCGCGCATCCAGGCGGCGAAGACCTACAGCGAGCAAGTCAGCCTGATCGTGCGCCAGCTCGGCATGTCGAATGCGCAACTGCTGGTCGCCGTCGAAGCCAGCGAAAACCAGCGCCCCCGACCTCAGGGTGGCGATGAAGTGCGTTTTGATTTCAGCGCCAATCCCGGTCAGCCACTGCGCGCGCTCGCCAAGGTTGCCAGTGGCGGCGAGCTATCGCGCGTCTCGCTCGCCATCCAGGTCGTCGGCGCTGCCGACAGCGGTGCGCCGACGATGATTTTCGATGAGGTCGATGCCGGTATCGGCGGGGGTGTCGCCGACATCGTCGGCCAAAAGCTGAAAGCCCTCGGCGCCCGGCGGCAGGTGCTATGCGTCACCCACCTGGCGCAAGTCGCCGTGCATGGTGCGCAACACTTTGGCATTCGCAAAGAGGTGAAGGATGCGCAAACCTTCACCCGCGTCGTGCCACTTGTGAAAGATGCCCGCGCACTGGAAGTCGCCCGCATGTTGGGCGGGCAGGAGATCACGGTGGCCACGCAAGCGCTCGCCCGCGACCTCTTGAAGCGCAGCGCATGAGTGCGAAAAGCACAGCTGCCAACGGCCATACGCCATTGAT
>JAKFXK010000089.1 GCA_021731445.1 Nevskiaceae bacterium
GGGTGACATCCAGATAAGCCTCGTCGAGCGAGAGCGGTTCGATCAGGTCGGTATGGCGCTGGAAGATTTCGCGCGCGCCTCGCGAGGCGACCCGATAGCGCGCGAAGTCGGGCGGCACGAACACCGCCTCCGGGCAGAGCCGCTCGGCGCGCACGGCTGGCATGGCCGAGCGCACCCCGAACTGGCGCGCCTCATAGCTGGCGGCGCACACCACCGACCGCGCACCGCGCCAGGCCACCACCACCGGCTTGCCGCGCAGCTTGGGGTCATCGCGCTGCTCGACGGACGCATAAAAGGCATCCATATCGATGTGGATGATCTTGCGCGGCGTGGGCACGGCTTATGGCCCGGTCAGCACCGAGAGGTCGACCTTGCGGCCATCGAAGATTTGCATCGCGCAGGCATAGGCCGTGATCGGTGGCAGCCCCATCTCTCGGCGGCGTGCGTCGAGCTGCGCTGGGGCTTCGAGGCGTTCGAGCACATTGACGCCGTCCTGCACTTTGAACTGGCTGCCATACCGTTGGGGCTTGCCCTGAGCGAGGCTCACCCGATCGAACAGCAGGGCGTAGTCGGCACGCGAGACTTCGCCTGCGGCCAGCAGAGGCTCCATCGCTGTCAGTGCCTCGGCCTGGAAGCTCGCATCGGTCGCGTGCTGCACCAGCAGGAAGGCGGCATTGCTGCCGTCCGGGCCGACCTCTGTGGCGCTGGGAAAGCCCTGCGCATGGATCAGCGACTTGATGCGTTGCTGATGCTCGGCATCGGTGCGGGCCATGTGCGTGAGTTCGGCCGCAGTCGGCTTGCGCTGCGCGCGTATGAAGACCATGCGCACGGCCTGATCCAGCTCCATCAGCGCCAGCAATTCAGTACGCAGTTTCGGCTGGGTAGGCGGTCTGCGCGGTGTCGTGCGCTGCTGGCTCTCGGCCTCCATGCTGGACTGCCATGCCATCATGCCGGGGCAGTCTGCAATGCGTGTTTCAAGATTGACGGTCTCTGCTGCCGCGCTTTGTGCGACGAGGCAACCCCACAGCAAGCGGGTGAGCAGCCGTGCCTTCATGCCGGCACCTCAAGCCGGAGGCCACTTGAGCGGCCTGCCCCCAATGATGTGCAGGTGCAGGTGCGGCACGCTCATCCCGGCCTTGGCACCGTTGTTGACGACGAGGCGGTAGGCATCGCCCAACCCTTCAAGGGCTGCGACCTTGGTGGCGGTGAGCATGAGATGACCGAGCATTGCCTGGTCTCCGGTCGTGGCATGGCTCAGCTGCACCAGCGGTTGTTTCGGCACCAACAAGGTGTGCAGCGGTGCACAGGGGTTGATGTCCTTGAAAGCGATGCACAGCTCATCCTCGTAGACGATGGTGGCGGGGATTTCGCGGGCGATGATTTTCTCAAACAGGGTGGTCTGGGATTTGGTCATATGGGCGGCAATCCCGGAAAAGGGCAGGAATGAATGATGCGTTGTGTGCGAAATCGCTTCACTATATAGATGGCAGGAGTGACAATGCGCTGTCGTCAGCTCAAGGATAGTTAAGCCATGCTCGTTCCTGAATTCCACCGCACCGCCAGCCGTAAGCGTCGATGGGTCTCGGCGAAAATCATCAGCTGCGGGCTGTTGGTCTCTGGGACTGTTTTTGCCGCCATGGATCAGAACCACGCTGCCTCGACAGATTCGCCAAGCCCGCAGCTAGGTCACTCGGCGGTGTACTACGGCATCACGGATCCGGTGCAACAGGTGGCCAGTTTGCGTGCGGCCCTGGAAGGTCAGGGACTGGATAATCCCAGTCCAGCACCTAGTCTTTTGGCGGCTTCGACGCTGCTGTTGATGAACATGTTTGCGGGTGGTGGTGGTGCCCCGCTGGATGTGGTTCAACCGCGTTCAGACATGGCAAGCTATTTTGCTGCAAAGACAACGGCAGCAAGCGAAGCGGAACCTTGTCGCTCGGCGACAGCAGACGAGTTTTTTGTGACTCGTGAAGCCGCACCCGTCAGTTCAGATCCTGCTGATCAGGCACTCGGGTCCAAACCAGAACCACATTGCGCAGATCCTCGGTGAGATCGCCCTGGATGCGCAGCAGGCTGCGGGTTTTAGGCTCGATCCAATAGGTGCGTTTGAGTGTGCTGAGGCCGTCAACGCGAACGGTTTCCCGCACTTCTTGCACCACGCCCGTGAAAGCTAGGCTCTGGTAGTAAACCAGCTGCACGCGAGTTACACCCCCGACCAACTGGATCCAGTTTTGTTGTTTGGCGTTGCGGATGCGCTGTACGGAAGGCTTTCCCGCTTCCAGACTGTCTGTCTCCCGCAACAGGTAGGCATGAATAGCGCCCTTCTCCACCACTTCAGATGTCTCAATATCTGAAGCAAAGCCCTGTGTAGTTGCCACAAAAGGCCCTTGCGTCGAGAGTTTCACTCCAGAACCACCGATCCAACTAAACTCATCGAGTGATTTGTTGCGGCTAGCCAATAAAAACAGAACTTCCTGACGATCTGACCAGCGGACTGCCAACTGTGCGTAAGTGAGTTCATGAATCTTGCTGAGCTTTCGCTTGGTTGCAGGTGTGAAATCTTCCAGGAAAGTTGCGCGCGCAGCATCGGATACCAATCCGATATTATTGATCTGGCAACCACTGATTAATAAAGTGATGCCAATAATGGAAGTCCATCCATTTTTTTTCTTTCTAGTCATGACTGGTGTCCAGGCGATGCTGTCCGACGATGGAATAAAGCTCCACACCATCGTTCACCTTCTGCCCGCCGTCTCGAGTGAGGTATTTATAATTGAAAGAAGCAGCGCCTTTCGGCCCTAGCGAGAACTCTGACAGTGGTACCTGTATATAAAAACCCTTATCGAATGAGCCCTCGCCAAACTCTGCGGCTGAAACATTGGTTTTGGTGGCATAGACTCCCATTCGCGTTCCATTGGCAAACTCGCGTGATAGATCCAAGCTGGCACCAACATCCTTCGCTAGATAGCGGCCGACGCTTGCCTTGATATTCAATCCATTGAATGGAGTTTTGTAAAACAAGGTAAGGTGTCCGGTCGCAGTTCTGTATTTTTGGAAGCTGAATAATTGATTGTAGTCTCGTTTGACTACATAGTTCGCATTGAGCGAAAGCGCCCAGCGCCGGGAATAAGGTCGGTATAGAATTTCCGCCGCACCACCACCATACATTTCCTCGAATATCCCAGCAGAGACACGCCCAAACCAATCCGTCGCTACTGGAAAGAAGTAATTGGTTTCAAGTTGATCAATATATACGGGGCCTGTGCCTTGCTGATACAACTCTATCTCGCTGCGTACGGGAGGAAGGGTGCCGCTGGTAAATCTTTGCAAATTATCCAGCCCGTTGATCAAATTGATGGCGGCGGTGCCAGTCAGGCTCCATCCCTGTGTGATTTGCACGGTGCTATAAGGTTTTAGCAGCAATTGGCCCGCATAAAAATGGGTCGGCCCGCCAACATTGGACCGTAAAGCCGGGTTGATGCCGTAACCTATGGTTGGATATTTCAACAGGTTCGGGAATTGGGCAAGAGACTGGCGAAAGCTGCTTTCAGCTTCGAAACGCGAACGTTCTATAAAATCATTGGTATCGATCTGGTCGCTGGCTTCATCTTCGATCGCAGCAACAGTTGCTTCAGCGGCCGATACTTCAAGGCCGCCAGAAAGCGTGATGACACGCACGGTCGTAATGCGATCCCGAAAAGTATTGCACGCGGTTCGACCAATGAACTGCAAAGCAGTTAGCGAACGATCAGTTTTGGTATTACTCTGCCATATCGTCAGGCGCCGGGATGTCGGATCAAGATCGAGGGAATGTACAAAATAGCCTTGCTGCTGAAGTGCGGTATAAAAATGCTCGAATTGTGCGGCCAGCTCAGCGGGCGGTTCACGGCGATAGACAGGGTGGCGATTTTTCTGCAGCGTCGGCAGATATGGTTTGCGCGAGTCGGTGCGATCATGGCCTAGCAGGGCAGTGCTTTGTAATTGAAACGACAGGGTATCCCCACGCAAATAAGAGATGGTTGCCGTGCCACTTTTATTGAAGTGACGTGCCAAGCCAAAGTTCACCCGGGATTTTGCATCGATCGGCTGGCCAGCAGCTTCCTGGGTGTAGGCATTGCCATCCAGTTCGACCAAGGCGGTCCATTGTGGCCAACGCACAGGATGCCAAAGAACACTGCCGAACACTGCTACCTGCTCTCCTCGAAACCAGCGACGAGCTGAAACTGCCCCACCTTGCGCGGAACCCACTGTTCCGACGGGACGGGTGGAAAATCGGGCATCCAAAACGATTGCCGGATTTTTGAAGTCACCCCTGTTGCCTAAGCGCCCCCAGCCCAAACCCACGGATCCGGTAAAATCCGAAGTCTCTTTTGAGGCCACAAAATATTCACTGGCAAAAAGACCGGTGCCGCCGATATCAATAATACCAAGGCTGATACTCGGAATATATTTGCCGCCTTCATAAAATCGCACTGAGAAGTCAAACGATTTGTCTTTCGAAGACTGCCCAGTTCTCGACCCTACATATGGTCGATCAGTGATATCTGTATAACGGGTTCCAACATTCAACCAGCTGAATGGTTGAAAATTCAAGAACAGAGTGTTGTAGGGATCAGCCAGAGAAGCTCCGGCTGAGATCGAACCTGCGGCAGGGAAGATGGCAGATGGAGTGTTCAGCGTTCCTGGAATGCCGATATTGCTGCTAATTTCTTTTGATGCAGCGGCTATGCTGTGGAGCGGCAACAGGAGAAAAAATATAAAACTAAAACTTCTCATATTTCGCTGAATATTATTTTCAATGAATTGAAGAATCATGGGCTGGAAAAAACAAATCATCCAAAAAAAAGCCGACAATTAAGCCGGCTTTTTTATCAGCGGATTTTAACAAAAACCATTAACCATCTTTATGTGCCACCCGCTCCAGTACTGGGGGGATTTGTCGATGGCGGATTTGTCGATGGCGGATTTGTCGAGGGTGGAGTGGTGGCTT
>JAKFXK010000075.1 GCA_021731445.1 Nevskiaceae bacterium
GGACTGGGTGCCGGCGCGGGGCTGTTCGTTGACGATGAGTTCCCATCATTGCAGCCGACCATGATCGGCAACGTGGCGCTGGCCATCACGAGCAGCAGTACGGATTTTCGTGTCATTGCCGTTTCCCCTTCTAAAGCCTGCCGCCGATTGCGGCAGTCACAATTCTCAGAGCCTGGCCCCGGCCTGCATATCACCCGTTTGGGGGGGCTCGCTGCCTACAAATTCGGGGTGAGAAACCGCACCGGACTGGTGGTGGAAATGGCGCGCTGCGGTTTGCTTGGCTGACCACACACTCACGCATCAGAAGTCCCCATCAAACTGTTCCGACTGCGTAGCGCCTTGCGCAATGGCACTTGCGCCCACCGCCTGCGGCAGCATTGGTGGGTGTGGCACTGGCAGCGGGGGCTACAATTCAGCCCCCTTTTCCACTGCCCACTGTCTGGAGCATCCCCATGAAACCCGGTCGTAAAGTCGCCATCGTCGGCGGCAGCCGCATCCCCTTCGCGCGCAGCAACACCGCCTACGCGACCAAATCCAACCAGGACATGCTCACCGCCGCCTTCAAGGGCGTGGTGGACCGGTTCCAGCTGCATGGCGAGGCACTGGGCGAAGTCGCCGCTGGCGCGGTGCTTAAGCACTCGCGTGACTTCAATCTCTGCCGCGAGTCGGTGCTCTCCTCAGGCCTCTCTGCCGCCACACCCGCCTACGACGTGCAGATGGCCTGCGGCACTGGCCTGCAGGCGGCGATCAACATCGCCAACAAGATCGCATTGGGCCAGATCGAGTCCGGCATCGGCGGCGGCACCGACACCACCTCGGATGCACCGGTCGCGCTCAACGAGAAGCTGCGCAAAATCCTGCTCGAGGCCAACCGCGCCAAGACCACCGGCCAGAAGCTCGCAGCACTCGCCAAGTTCCGCCCCTCGATGCTGAGCCCGGCCATCCCCAGCAACGGCGAGCCGCGCACCCGCATGAGCATGGGCGAACACTGCGAGGCGATGGTGAAGGAGTGGAACATCCCCCGCGAGGCACAGGACCTGCTCGCCTACGAGAGTCACAAGAAAGCCGCAGCGGCGTATGACGCCGGCTTCTATGACGACCTCATCGTGCCGTTCGGCAAGCTCACCCGCGACAACAACCTGCGTGCCGACATCACGCTGGAGAAACTCGCTTCGCTTGGGGCCGCCTTCGACAAGAAATCCGGGCGCGGCACGCTCAGCGCTGGCAATTCCACGCCGCTCACCGATGGTGCCTCTGCCGTGCTGCTGGCAAGCGAGGACTGGTGCAAGGCCAAGGGCTTCAAGCCGCTCGCCTACCTGACGCACTGCCAGACTGCCGCCGTCGATTTCGCCGGCAACGAAAAAGAGGGCCTGCTGATGGCCCCCGCCTACGCCGTGCCGCAGATGCTGGCGCGTGCGGGCATCAAGTTGCAGGATTTCGACTTCTATGAGATTCACGAAGCCTTCGCAGGCCAGGTGCTGTGCACGCTCAAGGCTTGGGAGAGCGAAGACTACTGCCGTCGCAAGCTGGGCCTGGGCGCTGCGCTCGGCTCGATCGACCGCGCCAAGATGAATGTGAAGGGTGGCTCGTTGGCGGCAGGGCATCCCTTTGCCGCCACCGGCGGTCGCATCCTGGCCGGGCTCGCCAAGATCATCGACGAGAACAAGAGTGGGCGCGGGCTGATCTCCATCTGCGCAGCCGGCGGCCTGGGCGTGACTGCCATCGTCGAGCGCTGAGCGCCAACAAAAAAAGCCCCCGCTGATGGCGGAGGCTTTTTCCGTTGTGGCAGCAGCTTATTTCTTCTGCTCTGCCTTGAACGAGGCCTTGTACTCGGAACTGCTCAGCTTGCCGTCGCGGTTTCTGTCGAGCGAGGAGAACTGCGCCTTGAGGTTGGCGTTGCCACTGACCTCGCTTTGAGATAACGAGCCATTGGCATCGCCGTCGAGGCTGCCGAACTCGCTGCTCATGCTGCCAGAGCCGCTCGCTGACGCACTCGGCGAGGTGCCCATCGTGGCATTGGCAGCAGCACCTGCCGTTGCATTCGGCTTGGCTGGTGTTGCCGGGATTGCCGGGGTGGTAGGCCTATCCGGCAAGCCCGGCAATGCCGGGGTGGCAGGCGTGGCAGGCACTGCAGGAATAGTCCCGGAAGGAACGGCGGTACCGGTTTGGGCGATTGCCATGCCGGACGCCATGACGAGGGATGCAATCAGAAGTTGGGTTTTCATGATGAACTCCAGTTTGGGTTTGGACAGACGATCCGAAAGTCGATAAAGCGGAAGGACTTGCGGACCCCTTGCCTGCTCAGCAGTTTCCGCACCCGGCATGAGCCTGCTATGAACATCCTCGCCAAGTTCACCGCGATGGACGTAGCGCGGGCATACTTCTCGCAGTGCGAGGCGCATTCATTAATCAGGGATTACCCAACATGAGTCTGTTCAGAACCAAACCCATCGACCCCAATGCCAGCCATGGCCTGAAACGCTGTCTGACCGCCTGGGATCTCACCCTGCTCGGCATCGGCTGCATCATCGGCACCGGCATCTTCGTGCTGACGGGTGTGGCGGCGGCCCAACATGCCGGCCCCGCGATTGTGCTTTCCTTTGTCATCTCCGGCCTCGCCTGCGGGTTCGCGGCGCTGTGCTATGCCGAACTTTCCAGCGCCATCGGCGGCAGCGGCAGTGCCTATGGCTATGCCTATGCGGGCATCGGCGAGGTGGTGGCCTGGGTGATCGGCTGGATGCTGATTCTCGAATATGCGGTGGCGACGGCGACGGTCTCCATCGGCTGGTCGGGCTACCTCAGCAAGATTCTCGAAGGTTTCTTCGGCATCCAGCTGCCAGTGGCGCTGACCTCGGCACCGGGCGAAGTGCCGGGGGCGATTGCCAATATTCCGGCCATGGCGATCGTGATGACGCTCGCCAGCCTGCTGTGCTGGGGTGTGAAGGAATCCGCGCGTTTCAACGGCGTGATGGTGATGGTGAAGCTCGCCACCATCCTCGCTTTCATCGCCATCGCCGGCCCCCACGTCAACACCGAGAACTGGGTGCCGTTCATCCCCGAACGCACGGTGGATGCCGAGGGCGTCGGTCACTTCGGATTTCTGGGCGTGACCACCGCTGCGGCGCTGATCTTCTTCGCGTACATCGGCTTCGATGCGGTGTCCACTGCGGGCGAGGAAGCCGTCAATCCCCAGCGTGACCTGCCGATCGGCATCCTGGCCTCGCTCGCCATCTGCACCGTTCTCTACATTGTGGTCTCCGGCATCCTCACCGGCGTAGTGCCGTATACGCAGATCGACATTAAGGCCCCCATCGCCGCTGCGATGGGCAGTCTTGGCATCAGCTGGGCACAGGGCCTGATTGCGACGGGCGCGATCTTCGGTATCACCACCGTGATGCTGGTGCTCTACTACGGCCTCACCCGCGTGGTGCTGGCGATGAGCCGCGATGGTCTCTTGCCATCCGGCATGGCGGCGGTGCATCCCAAGACCCAGACACCGGTCAAGCTGATTCTCGGCAGCGGCGTGCTGATTGCGCTGATCGCCGGCTTCTTCCCCATCGGTAAGGTGGCGGAGCTGGTGAACCTCGGCACGCTCGGCGCGTTTTTCCTGGTCTGCGCCAGCGTCATCGCGCTGCGCAAGACCCGTCCGGACATGAAGCGCCCGTTCAAGACGCCGCTGGTGCCGCTGGTGCCGATTCTCGGCATGGGTTTTTGCGCGTGGCTGATGCTGAGCCTGCCAGTGGCGACCTGGATTGCCTTCGGCATCTGGATGGCTTCCGGCATGGCGGTCTACTTCTTCTATTCGCGCAGCCGCAGTGTGCTGGCAAGCGCCTAGAATCATCTGGGTTCAACAGCCCCCGGTCTGAAGCCGGGGGTTTTTGTTTTGGCATTGGGGAGAAGCTCTGTGAGCGAAAAAATCTTTGCGCTGATCGACACCATCAACAACTTCCTGTTGTCGGTGCCAATGCTCGTCGGCCTGTTGATGACGGGCCTGATCTTCACGGTGTGGAGTGGCTTCAGCCAATACCGCTCGCTGACCCACGGCGTGGCACTCATCCGTGGCAAGGGCGGTGTCGATACCACTCAAGGGCCCGGTGCACTCACGCACTTTCAGGCGTTGACGGCCGCGCTCTCCGGCACCGTCGGCCTGGGCGCCATTGCCGGCATGGCGATTGCGGTAGAGCTGGGCGGGCCGGGCGCGATCTTCTGGATGTGGACGATCGGCATCGTCGGCATGGCGCTCAAGTCCACCGAGGTCACGCTCGCCCTGCTCTACCGCGATGTCAGCGATCCCAAGAACCCGCATGGCGGCACGATGTTCGTGGCGCGCAACGCCATTGGCGGCAGGGCAGGCAAGTTCATCGGCACTGCCTTTGCACTCGCACTGCTGCTGTTCGCCTTCACCGGCGGCAACATGTTCCAGACTTGGAGTGCGGCCGACACCACGCGCGAGTACTTCGGCGTCCCGCCCTGGGTATCGGGAGTCATCATCGCCACACTGGCGGGCGTCGTCATCGTCGGCGGCATCTCGCGCATCGGCAATGTCACCAAAACGCTGGTGCCGTTCAAGTGCGGCCTCTATGTGCTGGCAGGCCTCTACGTGATCATGCAGCACGCCAGCGCGCTGCCGGATTTGATGCGCCTCATCTTCACCAGCGCCTTCTCCGCCACCGAAGGCGCGGGCGCGTTTACCGGGGCGAGTTTCGGTGCGGCCTTTATGTTCGGTATGAAGCGCGCCCTGTTTTCCAGTGAATCCGGCCTTGGCACCGCACCCATCGCGCACTCGGCGGTGAAGACGCCGGAGCCGGTCACCGAGGGCGTGGTGGCGGGTCTCGAACCCTTCATCGACACCATCTTCGTCTGCACCGTCACCGGCCTCGTCATCCTCTGCACCGGTTTGTGGAACCGCC
>JAKFXK010000099.1 GCA_021731445.1 Nevskiaceae bacterium
GGCAGGGGCCATCAACATCCCGCTGTTCATGCTGCGCATGAAGCTGAACCTGCTCGACCCCAACCAGCGCTACATCGCGGTTTGCGATTCCGGACGGCGTTCGTCGGTGGCCGTGTTCGTGCTGACGCAGAAGGGGTATGACGTTTCGATGCTGGATGGCGGGCTGCCCAAATAGCATCAGCAACATCAACTCACACTGCTTACATCGTGTGTGTCGGCCGATCAGCCCCCAATGCGCCGGCCAGCGCTGCCTCGATCTTCTTCTGCGTCGTCCCCCCGTCCTGTGAGGAAAACTGCACGCCGATCCCCTGCTGGCGCTTGTTCTGTGCACCCTTGGGCGTGACCCAGACCACCTTGCCCGCCACTGGCAGGCGCTCGGCGGAATCCATCAGAGTCAGCAGGATGAAGACTTCATCGCCGAGCTTGTAGGATTTTTCGGTCGGAATGAATAGGCCGCCGTTCTTGATGAAGGGCATGTAGGCGACATACAGCGCGCTCTTGTCCTTGATGTTGAGCGTGAGGATGCCGGGCTGTCCGCCCATGCGTGGAGGTGCGCTCATCGGCCCGCTTGTCCCATGTCATTCGCTGTGGTTTGCATGTGGGCCAGAAGGTTACGCGCTCGGCGCTCAGGCTGCCAGCAGTCGCCAGCGCAGCAGCAGGCTCTCGAACAACAGTTGCGCGTTGGCGTTGTGGTCTTCGAGCCTGCGCAGGCCATCGAGCAGCATCGTGTGAAAGGCATCGTGACGTGCGCTCCACGCACCGCCCTCGCGCAATTGCAGCTGCATCTGCGTCTGCCAGAGCCGCAACACCTGCCCTGCCTCGCTCTTGTCGCGGGCGAGATCGGCGGCGGCTTGCAGTGGATCACTCTTGCGCTCGGCCACCTGTTGCAGCGTGTTGCGCCACAGGGCGCGACGCTTGCTCTCGCCGCTGGTGAGCCATGCTGCGGCCTTCAGCGGTGCGCCACCGGCTTCGGCCAGCAGCAGGGCATCGGCATCCGGGTGTGCACCATAGAGCCAGCTCAGTGCCTCGCCCTTCGAGGGCGTGGCGAAGCGCAGCTGCTGGCAGCGGCTGCGGATGGTCTGCTTGAGGGCCTGTGGGAACACGGTGACGAACAGGAGCACGGTTTTGGCAGGCGGCTCCTCAATTGTTTTCAGCAGCGCATTGGCGGTGGCATCGCTCATGTCGCGGGCGGGATGCACCACCACCACGCGCATGCCGCCGCGATGGCTGGTGACGACGAGCTTGTCCATCAGGCTGCGGGCGGCATCCACGGCAATGTCGCGGCGCATGCTGTTGGACTTGGGCGTCCAGTAGCTCAGGCCCTTTTCGCTTTGCAGTGCCGCGTCGGTGGCGAGGCCGAGATGGCCGTCGTTGCAAAGCAGATGCGCGTCGGGATGACCGCCGTGGCTCAGCATCTTGCAGCTGTTGCAGGCGCCGCAGGCCTGCTGCTGCATATCGGGCTTCTCACACAGCAAGGCCGCTGCCCAGGCACGCACGAAGCTGCGCTTGCCCACGCCTTCGCTGCCAGAAATCAGCCAGGCGTGATGCAGGGCGCTGCGCGCCTGCGCAGCCGTGACGGCCTGCCATTGCGCGGCCTGCCAGGGCAAGGGCGCAAGCCCGCTCACAGACGTTGCTCCAGCACCGCAACCACGGCGGCCTGCACATCGGCGAGTGCTGCGCTGGCATCGATCACCGCATAGCGTTCGGGGGCGGCGATGGCACGTTGCAGATAGGCGGCGCGCACGCGCTCCTGGAACGCCATCGCCTCGGCCTCGAAGCGATTGGCATCGCCGCGACTTATAGCGCGCGCAAGAGCTTGTTCTGGTGATAGATCAAACAACGGTCGCCCTGTATCACCGCGACTTATGGCGCGTACGAGCCCTTGCTCAGGCGACAGGTCAAATAACAATGTGAGCTGCGGTGAAAACCCTTTGAGTACGTAAGTTTCCAGCTCAATAAGTCGCTCAGCAGGTATTCCGCGTCCTGCACCCTGATAAGCCCAGCTGGCATCTACGAAACGATCACAAATTACATCTTCGCCTTGAGCAAGCGCAGGCCAGATCGTGGCATTCAGATGTGCTGCACGCGCCGCAAACATCAATAGAACCTCAGTCTCGCTAGTCATACCCTCAGACCAGCTAGCAAGCACGACATTTCGGATTGCTTCAGCGAGTGGAGAGCCGCCTGGCTCGCGCGTCATCGTCACTGTGCGGCCCTGCGTCATAAGCCAATCACGGATGAACTTTGCCGCCGTGGACTTGCCCGCACCCTCACCGCCTTCGAGCGTGATGAAGCGGCCGGCTGGGGGCGCGGGCATCAACGCCCCTTGAGCTGGTAGCGCACGACGGCGGCATTGTGCTCGGCCAGCGTCTTGCTGAACTGGTGCGTGCCATCGCCCTTGGAGACGAAAAACACGCTGCCGTCGTCCTCGGGATGCAGTGCCGCGTGGATCGCCGCGCGTCCTGGCAGGCAGATGGGTGTGGGCGGCAGGCCTTTGCGGGTATAGCTGTTGTAGGGCGTGTCGCGCAGCAGGTCAGCCTTGCGGATATTGCCGTCAAAGGCGTCGCCGATGCCGTAGATCACGGTCGGGTCGGTTTGCAGCAGCATGCCAACCTTGAGGCGGCGCAGGAACAAGCCGGCAATGCGCGCGCGCTCGAAAGCGGCACCGGTTTCCTTCTCGACGATTGAGGCCATCGTCAGCGCCTCGTTGGCACTGGCGTAGGGCAGCTCCGGCGCGCGTTCCTGCCACTCGGCATCGAGGGTTTCGGTCATCAGCCTGGCGGCATGACGCAGCAGTTCGACATCGCTCATGCCCTTGGTGAAGCGATAGGTATCGGGGAAGAACCGTCCCTCGGGATGCACGCCCGCGTAGCCGATACGCCGCATCAATTCATCGGAGGCGATGTCATTCGGCAGCGTGTGTTCAATGTCCTCATGGCTGGCGATGAGGGCAAAGGCCTGCGAGAACTTCCAGCCTTCGGGCAGCCGCAATTCGCTCAGCACCGAGCGGCCTTCGATGAACATTTCCAGCGCGTCCAGCGGCGTCGAGCCGGGGGCGAGATCGAACTCGCCCGCCTTGACGCGACGTGTCAGGTCAGTGCCACGCGCCCAGAGCAGCAGGTAGTAGCCCTGGCGCACCGAGGTAAACAGACCATCGGCCTGCATGTGCTCGATCACCGTCGCAAACCGCTCACCACGCGCGATGCTGACCCGCTCCACCTCGCTGATCGAAAGTGGTGCCTTAAGTTGCTTGTGGGCATCCCACAAGACGGCCGCCACGGCGGCTGCGGCCAGCAGGATAAGCACCAGAGTGATGCGCAACAGCGCCTTGATGAGAGATTTCATGCGTGGATTATCGCTGTTCAGCCTGCTGTATCGGTGAGGATGGGCTGTGCCAGCGCCCCTTGCAGGCGCTGGGTGATCAGGCCGGGCGGGCCGAAATCGTGGGCATCCAGACGCCGCAAGGGCCAGACGCCAATCAGACTGTTGCTCAGGAACGCCTCGGTCGCCTGTGGCAGGACGCTGGGCGGCGCTTCGACCATCTCCGTCACCAGGCCGAGCGCGCGTGCGGCATCCAGCACCTTGCTGCGCATCATGCCGGCCACGCCGCAGCGGTCAAGCTTGGGCGTGAGCAGACGTCCATCCTGCATCCAGAAGAGATTGCTGCGGGTGCCGCAGACGAGATGCCCTGCGGCGCTGCACATCAATGCCTCCTGCACGCCCTGCGGCCAAGCGCGCGCGGCCAGCATGTTCTCCAGGCGATTGAGGTGCTTCACGCCCGCAAGCAAGGGTTGCACACCCAGGGTGACGGGCGAGCTGATCGCCGCCACGCCTTCACTCCAGCAGCTGGCCGGATAGCGCGGTGCGGCGTAGCGCAGCAGGATGCGCTCGCACTGGCGGCTGGTCGGCGCATAGCCGCGGCCCGCACCGCTGCGGGCGAGGATGATCTTGCCCACCACCGGCTGGCTGCGGCCACCACCCAGCGATTCGAGTTCGGCTTCGAGTTGGCCGACATGCGGCGGGTCAAGGCCCAGCACGCGGCAATCCTGCACCAGCTTGACGTAGTGGCGGTCGAAGTCAAGCCAGCGACCTTCGATGCGCAGCAAGGTGCGAAATACGCCATCGCCGTAGTGCAACGCGCGACTGAGCAACACACTGGCCTTGGGCGGCGCACCGTTGACGAGGGCCACCACATCGCGGGGGAGATCGCTGATCACCCGTCCACCCCAAGCGCCTGCAGAAGACCCCGCGCCTTGGTGCGCGTCTCGGCGAGTTCAAGCTCCGGCACCGAGTCGGCAACCACGCCCGCACCGGCACGAAAACTCACGGTGTCGCCCTCCAGCACCAGGCTGCGGATGAGGATGTTGAGATCGCTCTTGCCATGCCGCGAGATGTAGCCCATCGCGCCGGTGTACGGGCCACGCCCGACGCCTTCGAGTTCGGCAATGATTTCCATCGCACGCAGCTTGGGACAGCCGGTGATGGTGCCACCGGGGAACACCGCTGCAATCGCCTCGCCCACCCCCACGCCAGGCCGCAGGCGGCCACGCACGTTGGAGACGATGTGATGCACATGGGCGTAGCTC
>JAKFXK010000111.1 GCA_021731445.1 Nevskiaceae bacterium
GCCGCCGTCGGTGGAGACCAGCACGAAGCCGTAGTCGAAGTCCCACTCGATTTCATAGAGCGATTTGAACTTGAGGCTGATCGCTGTCGCGTTCTTGTAAGCATCCTGCGCCAGTTCCGGCAGGTAGACATCAAACGTGTGGCCGGGGCAGCCGAAGTCATTGCCCTGGCCGGAATGCCAGGCACGCACACCGGAGGGCACCGTGCCGATCAGCTTCACGGTTGGCAGGTCGAGCTGGTGGACGTCGCTGTTGTGGATACCCTCGCCCGTCAGCGTGTACGGTGTGCCATCCGGCCGCTTCCAGGTGATCTTGCCGGTGTCGGTCTTAGACTCGGTGAGCGTGATCTGGCCGCTTTCCAGCTTCTGCGGCACGACCCAGCCCATCTTGCTGCGCCCATAACCGGTCATGAACTGGAAATGGTCGGAAGCCATCAGCTCCCAGCTGCCGTAGGTGCCGCGTGAGCCCGTCGAGTAGAAGTCCGGCAGACCCAGAGAGTGGCCGTACTCATGGGCAACGACGGACACGGTATCGACTGCTGATTCCGGATTGACGTTGTAAGGCCCGACGATGGTGAAGGCGGGGAACGCGGTTTCGGTGGTCGTCAGCGTGTTGCGGGCGGCATCGGTGTAGAACATCAGTTCGCCGTAGTGGTTCTTCACCCGGTCGTTGGAGATGTAACCGGCCAGGCCCGTGGCCACGTCAGTGAAGTAGAAGCGCACGTCGGCCTTGTGCGGCCAGACGTTGTTGATGCCACTGGCGGTGGTGGTACCGTTGCCGCCATCGCCTGCGAACATCAGGTTGAAGAAATCGACAACGCCATCCTTGTCGGTGTCGAACACGTCGTAGTCGATGTCGGGGTCGGCGAGCGAAGCAGCGTCATAGACGATCTTGCCGGTCGGGCCGCAGGCAGAGTCGATGTCGAACAGCAGGCCCTGGCCAGACACCGCACCGGCCAATGCATGGCCGGTCTTGTCCGCCCCATAAAACGCCTGGGTGCCCGGCAGCAGATACCAGCCATCGGCAATGCGGTTGGGGTACACGGGCGTGCCCCTGGCCGCAGCGACTGTCTGCCCGGTGCAGCTGCCACTGGGTGTGAGCGCCGCAAACCGGTGCACGTAGCCAGGGGTAAACGGGGTGTTGTCACTGTTGGGCAGCGGGCTGATTGCACCGATGGGGTGCAACTGGCCAAACGACATGTCCTGGTAGAGCTGCCAAAGCGACTTGCCGCTGGTGCGGGAGTTCACGGCCTCGTCGAGACGTTCGGCGGTGTGGTCGCTCACACATTCTTCAGCGGGTGCGCCATTGGCGCGCTCACCGGCACCGCTGCAACGGCGGAAATCCTGGTAATGCACCATCACCACCGGGAAAGGCCGGTCGCCAAAGCGGGCCGAAGGCAGGGTGGTGACTTTCGGGCCGTGGGTCAGCGCCTCGACGCTGGGCTGGCCTGCAATCTCGACCTTGAGCTTGGCGGAGAGGTCTTTCCACATCACTTCAGGATCTTCAGTCAGCGACTTGGCACGCGCCTCGACGATGATTCGGCCAGTCTGCCCGGCAATGAGTGCGGGCAGCACGAAGGTCAGCGGCGAAGCTGCGCTGCCGTCGCCACTGGCAGGAGGCTGCGAGGATTTGTTGTTGTAGACCGAGGCAGAATGCAGTGTCAGTTTCAGCGTCGCACCAGCCACCGGCGCTTCGAGGGCGGTGTACTCGATGGCAAGTGGGAAGGCATCACCGGGCTTGACCCAGCCACCGGAGGTGAAAACCTTAGCCGTCACCGTCAGGCCACCCGAACTCACCTGATTGGATTTGCTCGACCACATCTTGGCGGGCACCGCAGCCGTCTTGAGGCCAGTGACCGCCGCGAGCTTCGCCATCCAGTAGGCGGAAGCCCCCTTGCCGGCCGAAGCATGTTCGTCATGGGCACCAATGCCCGCCACGGCGAATACACCGCATGCCGCACAGATCACAGCGAATAGCGCTGAGCGCCGAAAGCCGGTTTTCATGGACAACCTCCTGAAAGTGTTTATGGGCCGCTGATGCGCGGCTGACCCTACGCAAACGCAGCAGTCACGAAGGCGTTGACTCACGTATCTCAATGAAACGCTGCACAGCCTTTCGAGACGCGCACTATGAATGGATAAGTGATTGATTTCGTTCAGCCTGAGCTGTGCTCGGTCGAAAAGACGAACCTGATGCAGAACGAGCTGTCCCCCATCTCCTAAAACGTGTAATAGCGCTGGCGCAGTACCTCCAGCACCAGATTGGGATATTCGCTACGCCCCAGGCTGCCGTTGTAGCGCGCCAGCGCGCGGAACAGATCGCCCTTCTCCTTGTCGAGATAGAACTTCAGGATCGTGCAGCCCATGCGCAGGTTCACCTCGGACTTGAACAGGTTGCTGCCTTTCTGCCCCAGTTCGGCGAGCCAGAACGGCATGATCTGCATATAGCCCACCGCACCTGCATAGCTGATGGCGTGGCGGTCGAAACGGCTCTCGATATGGATGACGGAGAGCACCAGCTCGGGGTCGAGCCCGGCGCGCCTCGCCTCGGCATGAACGCTCTTCAAGAAATTGATGCGCTGGCGCTCGTCGGGCAGATAGCGCTCGATGCGCCCCGAATAATCCAGGAGCCAGACCTGCGCCTCGTACTTGTCCTCGAAGCTGCCGGCCGCCGTGATCGCCTCGGCAAGGCGGGCGCGCAGTTCCGGTTCCGGCGCGCCTGTCGGCCCGGCCGTGGCGGTGGCCGACAGCAGGCAAAGCAGCAGGGCAGACAGCAGGGGGCGATGCATCATCGAGGTCAGTTGATCTTCGGAGACAAATTGTAGGCGGCACAAGAGCTTGCCGGGTTTTCGCGATTTTGACGTAGCGGGTCATTGAAACTTTGCGCGGCTCCCCTGACACTACTGACCAACCGATCGGTCAGCCTCCTGCCAAGCATGTCCGCACCTCTCGCCCTGCTCCACCACAGCACCTGCCCCGGCGCCCAGCAGGTGCTGGATGCTGCCCGCGCACTGTTTGCCGAGCAGGGCATCGATGCGGTGTCGATGCAGGACATCGCCACCCAGGCGGGTGTCTCCAAGGCCAATGTATTCCACCACTTTGCCAGCAAGGAAGCGCTCTACATCGAAGTGATGCGCGCCAACGTGCGCAACAAGAGCACCGACATCGCTGCACTCATTGCCAGCCCGGCCCCGTTCGAGCAGCGGTTTCTGGCGCTGATGCAATGCCAGCTCAAGGACATGCTTGATGACGAGCGTGGCACCCGGCTGGTGATCCGCGAGATGACCAATGGCAATGTCGAGCGCGCCAAGGCCATCGCCACCCAGATTTTCACCGACAAGATCCGCGAACGGGTCGCGTTTTTCGAGGATGCGCAGCGGCGCGGCGAGCTGCGCCCGGGCATCGAGCCCATTGTCTGCGACATGCTACTGGGCGCCTGCTGCATGTTCCATTTCAATTGCCGTGAAGTCTCCAAGCACATCACCCAGCTTATCGACAAGCCTGGCCCCCGCACGCCGGATGCCTTCGCGCGCGCCGTCTGCGGTGTGCTGACCCACGGCATGTGCGGCAGTAGTGCAAGCAGTACAAAAACCGCTACAGCGAAAAAAACCGCGCCCGCGCGCAAGATTTCCCGTCCCCGCCCCCTGAAGCCATGACGACCCAGCCCTGCCGACTCCACAACCTCGCACTCCCTGTGCTCGCCGCCGCCCTGTCAGCGGGTTGCATGATGGGGCCGGACTACGTCGTCTCTGACGCGCCCAAGGCCCAACGCATCAGCGGCACCGCTTTGCCTGCGCTCACTGTCTCCACCCCCGTGAAGGGCGGCGAAGCACAGAAGCTGGTCGAAGGCGGCGTACTGCCCGCACGCTGGTGGATGCTGTTCGGCTCGCCAGCACTCGATGGCTGGGTGGACGAGGCCATCGCCAACAGTCCCAGCCTCGATGCCGCCGAAGCCACCTTGCGGCAGGCGCAGGCGATCTACCGTGCTGAAACCGGCAGCCTCTACCCCAGCGTCACTGCCGGTGCCGGTGCAAGCCGAAACAAGATCAGCGGCGCATCGGCTGGTGGCGGCTTCCCGGGCAGCATCTTCAATCTCTACGACGTGTCGGTGAGCGTCAGCTACGCGCTCGATCTCTGGGGCGGCGTGCGGCGCGGGATTGAGGGTCAGGCCGCACTGGTGCAAGCCACCGAGCACCAGACCCAAGCCACCTATCTGACGCTCGCTGGCAATGTGGTGACCAGTGCGATTGCACTGGCCTCTGCCGACGCGCAGCTCAAGACGGCACGCGACATCGTCAGCGGCTTCATCGACACCGTCCACTTGAGCCAGCGACGCTTCGAGATCGGCGCCGGCTCGCGCAGCGATGTGATTGCCGTGCAATCCGCCGCCGCCGCCGCCGAGGCCAACGTACCGCCGCTGGAGCTGCAACGCGCCAATGCCGCCAACCGTCTCGCCACCCTGCTCGGCCGCTATCCGAGCGAGTTCGATGCTGGCAGCTTCACGCTCGATGCGCTGACGCTGCCCACC
>JAKFXK010000019.1 GCA_021731445.1 Nevskiaceae bacterium
TGCTGGCGCGGGAATCGGTGGACAGGCTGCGACAGGCGCGACCGCGATCACTGGTGCCGCCTTGACCCACAGTATCGCCAGACCGACGCCGAGCGCGCCGATCAGCAGACCCCCCACAAAAATCAGTAGCCGGATCACGGCAGGGGCCTACTGCTGCAGCACGGCTGGCAAGCCAGGACGCACGGCGTCGGCCAGCTTCTTCGCGTCCCAGTTGGTCAGGCGGATGCAGCCGTGCGACTCGGTTCGGCCGATGTTGGCGGGCATGGGCGTGCCGTGAATGCCGTAGTGCGGTTTCGATAGATCTACCCACACCACCCCGACCGGGTTGTTCGGGCCGGGTGGAATGGTGGCTTTCGTGTGCTGGGACTTGGCGTCCCAGAACAGCTTGGGGTTGTAGCTGAACTCAGGGTCGCGGCTGACGCCATTGACCTTCCACTGGCCCACCGGCAGGGGATCGTGCCGGCTGCCGGTGGAAGCGGGAAACTGTGCCAGCGTGGTGCCGGCCTCGTCGAGCAGCGACACCGTGCTTTCGGACTGATCGACGACTACTTTCGCGGCGCTTGCGAGCGGCGCTGAGTCCAGCACATTGGGCACGTTGAGGGTTTCACCGGCCTTGCCCAAGCTTTTGCCGGTATTCAAATGCTGCAATACCTGGGGCTTGATATGAAATCGCTCGCCGAGGGCTTCCGCCACCGAGGCATAGCCTAGGGCCGGCAAGGCGGCCTGTTCCATCATGCCGGCCGGAATCGTCTGGAACGGTCCCGCCACATCGGCCTCGGTGACCACATACGAGGTCAGCACTGGCGCCTTGTCGCTGTGGAGAGCAGCCCAAGTGGGCGCATCGACGATACCGCTGGCAGGCAGCTCGTTGCGGCGCTGAAAGCCCTTGACTGCCTTTGTGGTGTTCAAGCCCATCGCGCCATCCATCTCGCCTGGCGAGAAATGCGCACGGTCGAGCAAGATCTGCACGTGCAGTACGGAGGCACCTCTGCTTTTTGAGGTGAGCGGTGCCACGAAGGAAGTGCTTTCCACCGCATTGACGCTCAAAGGGAGTATCGGCGCGGTGGCTTTGCGGGGTGCAGCGGCTGCCACAGCGCTGGTGGCATGAAGAACGGCGGCCGCACACAGGCAGAGCCACTGACAAGGAGAGGGATGATGGATAGGCGAGGTCATGACTTGACTGCGTTTTTGAGGTGAGCTCAACGTTAATCGAGCAAGCTGAACAGAAGTTATTCAGCTCAAAATCCGCGTCCAAAAGCGTTTTACGGCAGTCTGGCAATCGCGCGCCAGCCGATGTCGCTGCGGTGAAACTCGCCGCGCCAGCTGATTTTTTTCACGCCCGCATAGGCGGCTGCTTGCGCAGCGCGGATGTCTGTGCCCTTGCCAACCACGCAGAGCACGCGCCCGCCCGCCGTGATCGCCTGACCGTCTTTCAGCACCGTGCCTGCATGGAACACCTTGGCATCAGGTCCCAAGTCGGCATCGAGCCCTTCGATCACATCTCCCTTGGCAGGCGTGGCCGGATAGTGCTCGGCGGCCATCACCACACCGCAGGTGGCATCGCTGCTCCACTGCGGCGGGTGCTGCGCCAGCGTGCCGTCGAGGGCGGCATTGAGCAGGGTGACGAGGTCGGACTCCAGCCGCATAAGGATCGGCTGCGTCTCGGGGTCGCCCATGCGGGCATTGAACTCGATCACGAAAGGCGCGCCGGTCTTGTCGATCATCAGGCCTGCATACAGAAAGCCCTGGAACGGCCGGCCCTCGGCGGCCATGCCGGCCAATGTCGGTTCGATCACCTCGCGGCAGGCGCGGGCGTGGACTTCAGCCGTCACCACCGGCGCCGGCGAATAGGCGCCCATGCCACCGGTGTTGGGGCCGGTATCGCCATCGCCGATGCGCTTGTGGTCCTGCGCGCTCGCCATCGGCACGTAGCTTTGATTGGCGCCGGCGACGACGATGAAGCTCGCCTCCTCGCCTTCGAGAAAATCCTCAATCACCACCCGTGCGCCGGCGTTGCCGAGCAGCGCCCCGCTCAGCATCTCGCGGATCGCGGCTTGCGCTTCGGCCACCGTCATCGCCACCACCACGCCCTTGCCGGCAGCGAGGCCATCGGCCTTCACCACGATGGGTGCGCCGCGTTCAGCAACGTAGGCACAAGCCTCTTTCACATCAATGAACACCGCATAGCCTGCGGTGGGGATCTGATGGCGCTCCAGAAACCCCTTGGTGAAGGCCTTGCTCGCCTCGATCTGCGCGGCAGCCTGTGTGGGGCCGAAGATGCGCAGGCCTGCGGCGCTGAAGGCATCGACCACGCCAAGCGAGAGCGGGACTTCAGGCCCTACCACCGTCAGTGCGATCTGCTCCTGCTGTGCCAATGCGAGCAGCGCAGGCAGGTCATCGGCGGCCACCTCAACGTTGCGGCATTTGGGCTCGAAGGCCGTACCAGCATTGCCGGGTGCCACCAGCACCTCGGCGACTTGTGTCGAGGCAGCGAGTTTGTAGGCCAGCGCATGTTCGCGGCCACCGGAGCCAATGACGAGGATTTTCATGTTTACGGGTCTGCTGCGGTGGGGCAGGGGGGCGGATGCGCATTGTAAAAGCCAGCCCCTGGGCCGAAGCTCGGGATGCAGGCATGGCTTGTGCGTCGCAAATTATGTATGTCAGCATCGTTATATTGTCCCGCTGCCAGCCAAGGGCTTGGAGCAGTGCGACGAAGGTCGAGAGTTCATGCTTCAGGCCGGAGGTCTGGGGGTCATTGTAAATGGCGATGCTCGTGCAGGGACGTACGGCGGAGAGCCGAATGGAGTGTCCTCAATGCGCAAGCTTCGCAACGTTGCAAAAAAGCCTTCGATGACCGTTCGCATGGTCGGCGGCGCGGTGCTGCCGGCGCTGATTCTCCACAGCGCATCGGCTGCTGCCCAGACGCCTGCAAACTGTACGGCCCCCGGCTTGCTGGTCATCAATGATGATCCGATTGATGGCATCCCCGGCTACGGCGAACTCATCACCGTGCACTTTGCCGAACCGCCCATGCAGGCCGGTCAGCTGGTCATCACCATGAAGATGGAAGACCTCAACCCGATGCCGCCGCAGACTCGATGGCTGGTGCGTTTCAAGGCCCCCAACGCCAAGACGTATTACATCAATCTCAATACCGACGCCGCACCACCTGTGCCAGCCTACGTCTATGGCGAGATCGTACCCGGAGCGGCTGCTGGTTCAGAAACCTTCAACGCCCCCACGGGGCCCATCGACGCCGCCAGCAATTTCAAGGCCGATGGCACGGTGACGCTCATCGCCAATGCCAGTCTGTTTGGCCTCAAGCCTGGGGACCGCTTGAGCGATTTGCAGGGCATCATCTTCCAGCGCACGGGCTTGCTGCTCAACCGCCTGGATGACACTGACCCGGCCCAGTACACCCTGCTCGCCGATGGGGCCTGCGGTGGTGGCGCCGCCAACACCGCACCGCTCGCCATGCTCTCGGGTACGCCCGCCAGCGGCACTGCACCGCTCATGGTCGCATTCAGCGGGGCCGGCTCTTCAGATGGCGATCCAGGCGGCAGCATCAGCAGTTACAGTTTCAACTTCGGCGATGGCAGCCCGGTGGTGACCCAGGCAACTGCCACCATCAACCACAGCTACCAGTCCGCTGGCAACTATACCGCCCGCTTGCGGGTGAAAGACGACAAGAATCTGGAGAGTGCCGAGTCGGCCAGTGTGGCGATTACCGTCACCAGCCCCTCACCGCCGTCGCCACCCGCGCCACCGCCACCAGCAC
>JAKFXK010000095.1 GCA_021731445.1 Nevskiaceae bacterium
CGCTTGCTGAACTATGCCTTTCCGCACTGGCGCGTGTTTCTGCTGGCAGTGCTCGGCATGGTGCTGTTTGCCAGCACGGATGTGGCCGTCGCCCGCCTGATGAAGCCGTTGGTGGACGGCACGTTCGTGCAGAAGGATGCCGCGGTGATCCGCTGGCTGCCGCTTGCCATCTTGGGCCTGTTTCTGGTGCGGGGTGTTGCGGGGTATCTCTCCACCGTCGGCATGGCGGTGGTGGGTCAGCGGGTGGTGTCGAAACTTCGTATGGAGGTGTTCGACCACATCGTGCATGTGCCGGTGACCCACCACGACCGCAGCACCAATGCCGACATGCAGACGCGCCTCACCTTTCAGGCCAACGCGCTCTCCGACGCGGCGATGGGGGTCACAACCGCCATCGTCAAGGATGGCCTCACCGCCATTGGCCTCTTGGGCCTCTTGTTCTACACCAGCTGGCAACTGACGCTCTACGTGCTGGTGATGGCGCCTCTGCTGGCCTGGTCGGTGGCCTGGGTCAATAAGCGCTTCCGTCGCCTGCAACAGTCGCTGCAAACCTCGGTGGGCGGCATCGGCCATGCGGCGGACGAGGCCATCACCGGGCGGCGCATCGTCAAGATCTACGGCGGGGAGGGCTTCGCGCTGAAGCATTTCAGCAGCATCAACGAGCAGTTCAAGAAATTCTCCATCAAGCTCGCGGGCAACAGCGCGCTGAGCTATTCCCTGCTGGAGTTCATCGCCGCCATCGGCATCAGCTCGCTGGTGTTCATGGCCACCCGGCCGGAGACCCTGAAGGAGATGTCTGCCGGCACCTTCACCAGTTTCGTGGTTGCCATGCTGTCGCTGCGTGGACCGATCTCCAACATCAGTAGCATTTCCGAACGCCTGCAGCGCGGACTGGTGGCGGGTGCGGACATTTTCCATTTCCTCGACCGGCCGCGCGAGCGGGATGTCGGCACGCATGTGGTGCAGCGTGCCGAAGGTGCGCTGTCATTCGAGGACGTGCAGTTTCGCTACAGCGACGAGTCGGGCCTCGCCCTGGCCGGTGTGACGCTCGACATTCCGGCGGGCAGGACGGTGGCCTTCGTCGGCAAGTCCGGCTCCGGCAAATCGACACTGCTTTCGCTGATTCCGCGCTTCTACGACCCTTCAGCGGGCGCGCTGAAACTGGATGGCTACGATCTGCGCGACTATCCACTGAAAAACCTGCGCCAGCAGCTAGCCCTGGTCGATCAGAACGTGGTGCTGTTCAACGCCACCGTGGGCGAGAACATCGGCTACGGCCAGCCGGAGGTGACCCCTGCGCAAATCGAGGCCGCCGCGCGCGGGGCCAATGCCTGGGAGTTCATCGAGAGGCTGCCGCAGGGCCTCGATACGCCCATCGGCCAAGCGGGTGTGATGCTCTCAGGCGGCCAGCGACAGCGCATCACCATCGCCCGTGCGCTGCTCAAGAACGCGCCGATCCTCATCCTCGACGAGGCGACCTCCGCGCTCGACAGCGAAAGCGAGCGGCTGATCCAGACCGCGTTGGAAGCCCTCAAGCAGGGGCGTACCACGCTGGTGATCGCGCACCGCCTGTCCACCATCCAGAACGCTGATCTGATCGTCGTGATGCACGAGGGCCGCGTGGCAGAGCAGGGCACGCATTCGGAACTGATTGCCCGCGACGGCGCGTATGCAGCGCTGCACCGCCTGCAATTCCGCGAGACCGATACCGCGCCAGCGGCCACCGAAGAAACTCTGCTCGCGTGAGCAGGGACTTGAAACGCGTGCTGATGGAAACCTGGTGGCGCCAGCAGCCCCCGCCGCTGTCGTTGCGGGTGCTGGAGACACCCTACGCTGCCATTGCCGATGCTCTTGCCCATCGTCGCAAGGCAAGCGCCATGCGTTTGCCGGTGCCAGTGATCGTCGTCGGCAACATCGCTGTTGGCGGCACCGGCAAAACGCCAGTGACGCTGGCGCTGGTCGAGATGCTGCGCGCGCTGGGGGCCAAGCCCGGCGTGCTGTCGCGCGGTTATGGCGGCCGTGGACCGTTCCCGCTGCTGGTCACTGTCGACGCAGCGCCGCGTGCCGCTGGTGACGAGCCAGTGCTGATGGCGCAGCGTGCCGCTGTGCCGCTGTGCGTCGCGCCCTCGCGTGCCGAGGCCGGCCGCACGCTGCTCGCAGCGCATCCCGAGGTGGATGTGCTGCTCTGTGACGACGGCTTGCAGCATTACGCACTCGCGCGCGACCTGGAGTTCTGTGTCGTCGATGGCGCGCGCGGCCATGGCAATGGACATCGCCTGCCTGCTGGGCCGCTGCGCGAGCCAATCGCGCGCGCGCAGCAATGCACGCTGCTGCTGGTGAATGGGGGCGATCCAGCGCCGTATGGGGCAAAGGCGCTGCGCTTTGATCTCGTGGCAGACAACGCTATCCATCTCGTTACCGGCGAGCGCCGTGCGCTTAGCGCCTTTGCAGCAACGACGGTGGATGCTGTTGCCGGCATCGGCAATCCGCAACGGTTTTTCGACCTGCTGGCAATGCAGGGGATGACGGTGCGCGCACATGCCTTCGCCGACCATCACGATTTCACCGCCGATGACTTGGCCTTTGCCGGCGATGCGCCGGTGCTGATGACCGAGAAAGACGCAGTGAAATGCCGTGCCTTGAACCTTTCGGCGGGCGGGAATCTCTGGTGCGTGCCCGTGACCGTCAGGTTTTCACAGAATGCATATGCGCGTGTGCAAGAATGCCTGCGCTCAGTCCTCGCGCCGCACCGCAGCAACCCATGAACGTCAGCACCATCAAGCCGCGCAAACCACAGATGCCCCCAGCCGTCGCACCGATGTCAGCTTGGCGACGCCTGATGGTCTGGCTCAATTCGATCTTCATCGACCACTCGTTCTTCCGCTTTTTCTACAACCTGCGCTCGCGTGTGGGGCCTGAGCTATTCCGTTCTGCCCACCCTATGCCATACCAAGTGCGGGCAGCAAAAAGAGCGGGTATCGCCAGCATCATCAGCCTGCGCGGCATCGAGCAGCATCTGGGCAGCAATGTGCTGGAGTGGGAGACCTGCGAGGCCATCGGCCTGCCGATCGTGCATTTCCCGATGGGTTCGCGCGAGGCACCGTACCGCGAGGCGATCCTGGGCCTCGACCAGCTGTTCGATACCCTGCCCAAGCCCATTCTGGCCCACTGCAAGTCGGGTGCGGATCGCGCTGGCCTTGCCAGCACGCTGTACCTGCTGCTGAAGCAAGACACGCCGTTTGAAGAGGCCATCCAGCAGATGGCGTTCTGGCGGCATGGCCATGTCA